>JAYWDP010000301.1:0-5007 GCA_043779775.1 Cyclobacteriaceae bacterium | reverse complement strand
TTACCCAGGACCTGCAGAAACTGGAGGCAATGTATACGGTCCTTGCTGAGGAGATGAAAAAATACCCTTCCCTGCGGGTTAAGGACGCATTGGTGCTGAATATGCTGGTACGGATTGACTTGCTGAATCAGCAAATTCAAAAACTGGAGGAATCGAAACGAAACAAGAAAGTATCCTCTTCTATTTAATTCTTAAAAATCCTCTTCGCTCTTCAATTCAATGGGGTCTTTGTTAGAATCAAGAATTTTCCCATCCTCACATTTTAACACCCTATTAGGAAATTTTTTAATTAGCCCATAGCTATGGGTAGCCATTAACACAGCGGTCCCGCTGCGATTAATCTGTTGAAAGACTTTTAGAATCCCTGAAGAAATTTCCGGATCAAGATTGCCGGTAGGCTCATCGGCAATTAGGATGCTGGGTTCATTCAAGAGCGCACGGGCAATCACCACGCGTTGCTGTTCTCCGCCTGACAATTGATGCGGCATTTTCTTTTCGACCGATCCAAGACCAACCTGCATCAGCACATCTACTAGCCGGCTTTTCATTTTCATACTGTCCCGCCAGCCGGTCGCTTTCATAACAAAGGTTAAATTTTCGGCTACAGTCCGGTCCGGGAATAATTGAAAATCCTGAAAAATAATACCAATCTTCCTTCTTAACAAAGGAATTTGTTTGCTCCGGATGCCCCGAATATTAAATCCGGCGATGCTGATATCTCCCAACCGCAGGGGAAGATCGGCATATAACGTCTTTAATAGAGAAGATTTGCCGGAGCCCGTTCGTCCTACAAGAAATACAAAATCACCTTTTTCTATTTCAAAATTCAGGTTGTTGAGCACGGCCTGACTATCCTGAAAAATCGTAGCATCCTTGACTCGAACAACCGGATCGGAAGAGAACATTAGTTTAATTTAAGGTTTCAAGTTCAATGTTTAAGGTTTGTTTCACAACTTGAAACCTTAAACTTTAAACTTTGAACTTCGTACTATCCGTTTACTTTCTTATGATCTGCGAGAAATTTAGCCAGTCCGGCATCCGTGAGCGGGTGATTTAATAAATCGGTAATAACTTTTAGAGGACAAGTCGCTACATCAGCACCAATCTCAGCGCATTTGATCAGGTGAATGGTATGACGTATGCTGGCGGCAAGAATTTCAGTTTTAAAGCCATAGTTGTCATAGATCAATCTCATTTGTGCGATAAGTTCAATCCCATCTTGTGAGATATCATCTAATCGGCCCAGGAATGGAGACACGTAGGAAGCTCCCGCTTTTGCAGCAAGGATGGCTTGCCCTGCAGAAAACACAAGGGTGCAGTTAGTGCGAATTCCTTCACTGGTGAATTTTTTGATGGCTTTTACGCCATCTTTTATCATGGGGGCCTTCACCACAATCTTGGAATCAATTTTGGCAAGTTCCCGGCCTTCTTTTAAAATATTCTCATAGTCAATAGCGATAACTTCGGCGCTGACATTGCCATCAACAATATTGCAGATGGCCTTGTAGTGGGCTCTGATATTGTCGGCTCCCTTGATTCCTTCTTTTGCCATGAGGGAAGGGTTGGTGGTAACGCCATCCAATACGCCCAAATCATAGGCTTCCTGGATGTCTTTTAAATTGGCTGTGTCGATAAAGAATTTCATGTTGTGTTCAAATTAAGATGTAAATCTAATGTTTTGGATGCACTTTAAATTTGAAATCAGATATGATTTTGACTGGTTCAAAGGGAAAATTGCGGCATACTGCCAATAGGTAGGAGACTGGGGATATCCAAAATTAAGAATGGAGGAGAAAAAAATAGCAAACCGAACATCGCACCGCTACAACCGCCTACCCTTGCTACCTTCCGGTCCTGGGGGAGTTCAGCAGGAGCTGGTCGTGCCGGCTTGCCGTGGCAAAGATAGGAATTAGTTCCAAGTTTCAAGTAGATGACGATCTGTGATTGTGATTGAATGGAGTAAGTTTTTAATAAAAATTCCTTTTCATGATAAAAAACATATTCACCTCTTCCCTTCGTAATATTCTTCGAAACCCCTCTTTCAGTTTAATCAATCTGATTGGATTGTCCGTGAGTATGTCGCTCGGCATGCTTATTATCCTCGTCGTGAAAGAGCAAAACAAATTTGACAATTGGAATAACTATTACGGCAACTATGTCTATTTCAAACTTCAGGAAGGCCGTTCTCCTCAGGGGGCTGAGAAAGCATTGGATGAAATAAATAAAAAGTACTACACAGGGTTAAAACTTGAAACACGCGACTCCCAACCCAGAACTCAGAACACTGAACTCAGAACTGTCGAAGAAAGATTGTTCTTTAGGTGAAAAATTTCAAACTTGTGGCATGATGCGGATTAACAAAATATTTCTTTTGCTTTTCTTTTTGGTCAGCCTTCTGAGTTGCCAAAAGAAACGGACTTTTTCGAATGAGAATATCTTTCTGGACTCTTTATCAAAACATACTTTTCATTACTTCTGGGATTTGGCAGGTCCGGAAAACGGGTTAATCCCGGATCGGTGGCCAACACCCAGTTTTGCAAGTATCGCGGCAACTGGTTTTGGATTAAGCTCCTATCTTGTTGGGGTGGAACGTGGATATATTACTCGGAAAGAGGCTGCTGGAAGAGTTCTCAAGACCTTACGATTCTTTCAAAATGCACCCATGGGAAACAACTCTTCCGATGTATCCGGAAATCACGGTTTCTTTTATCACTTCCTGGATATGCAAGCGGGTCTGCGGTTTCGGCAAGTGGAACTTTCGACAATTGATACAGGATTGCTGATAGCTGGCGTTCTTTCCTGTCAAACTTACTTTGACGGAGAAAACGAAAATGAGAAAGAAATACGATCGCTGGCGGATTGCCTGTATCGTTCAGTGGAATGGGACTGGGCGATGAATGAAAAAAAAACCCTGAGCATGGGATGGCACCCGGAGCATGGATTTATTGAGGCATCCTGGAAAGGATACAATGAAGGCATGATCTTGTACATTATGGGCTTGTCATCGCCTACCCATCCCTTACCGCAGAATAGCTGGAAATCGTGGACTGAAACCTATCAATGGGGTGAGTTTTACGGACAAGAGCATGTTAATTTCGGACCGTTGTTCGGCCATCAGTATTCCCAAATGTATATCGACTTTAACGGAATTAAAGATGAATTCATGCGTAGTAAAGGGATTGATTATTTTGAAAATTCCCGAAGAGCAACCTATGCCAATCGTGCGTATTGCATTTTAAATCCCGGAGGTTGGGTTGGATATTCTGAGAATAATTGGGGTCTTACGGCATGTGATGGTCCGGGGAATGAATCCAATTCAAATCCGAATATTTCTTTTGCAGGCTATAATGCAAGGGGCGCAGGGCAATGGTACACCCAGGACGATGGTACCATCTCGCCAACGGCGGCAGGTGGATCGCTTCCCTTCGCACCGGAAATATGTATTCCCGCATTGCAAAACATGTATCAGCAATATGGGTCCAAGATTTATAGCAAGTATGGTTTTAGGGACGCATTTAATCTGACAATTTTAAACGCTGATGGATCAAAGGGGTGGTATGATGTAGATTATATCGGTATTGATCAGGGGCCGATCCTTATTCAGATCGAAAATTACAGAAATGGTTTTCTTTGGGAGCTCATGAAGAAAAACCCTTATATTAAGCAAGGTTTAAAGAATGCAGGATTTGAAGGAGAATGGCTAAAAGAAATAAAATAGGGTCCTTTCGCTGGACAGTTTTAATAGGGTTTGCTTTATCATTTTCGCTGGAAGCCCAGCAAATGGTAACGGTGAATGACAGCATTGACGAGAGGAATTTCATGCCCTATGAGCTGATGTATTTTAATGATACTACCAACAGACTTTCCTTTGAACAGGCGTCATCCCGGGAATTTACTCAGAAATTCCAACAGCATACTTCGTATCAGAATAAAGATTTTGTCGCCAACTCTGCTTACTGGATTAGGTTACCGATCCAACATTCCACGGCTACTCAAAAGGTTTGGTTACTGGAGTTTTACGATCAGACCATTGATCATATTGATGCTTATATTCCCCAGATTGACGGTTCCTATAAGCTAACGAAACTTGGAGATTCTCAAAACTTCATTAAGCGGTTCTTCAGACATAAGAATTTTGAACTTATGCTGAACATGAAAAGGGATACGCTGATGTATTATTACTTCAGAATCCGATCTCACGAATTTGCCGATATCAGGATTGCCTTCAGGTCGGCCAATAGGTTTGTATATTATGCGGAGAATGAATACTTCCTTTTTGGAACATTTTATGGGATGATATTGATCATCACTCTCTATAATTTTCTTGTGTATCTGGCAATACGGGAAATCAAGTTTATCTACTACATATTTTATATTCTTAGTGTCGCACTCTATGCCATGAGTCTTGATGGAATTGGATTTCAATACCTGTGGCCCGGCAATCCTGAATTGAATAATATTGCCACCGGGGTGACGCTTTACGCTGTGATCCTTTGGGCATTGATCTTTACAAGACGATTCCTGAGCCTGGCTGCCAATGCCCCCCAACTGGATGCGATTTTCAAATGGATGATTCTGGCACGCACTTTACTTTTTTTCTTTGCTTTAACTTTCTCTCCATCGCTGTTTGCCTATCGCAACATTGAGATTGTCCCATTGTCTTTGGTTTTTTATGGTGCCATCAGAGTCTGGCAAAACGGATATCGCCCGGCGCGGTTTTTCGTCATCGCTTATGGTGTACTTTTCTCGGGCTTTTTTCTCCGTGGTTTGGTTACTTTTAATGTACTCCCGTTCACCATTATAACTCACTATAGTCTTCATTTCAGCTTCGTATTGGAAATGTTGTTTCTGACCCTTGCCCTGGGTGACCGCATTCGCATCCTGAAAGACAACAAAGACAGGGCCTTACGGAGAATCATTCATCAGCATGAAGTTAACATGCGTCTGCAGGGCAAGGTTAACCGTGAATTGGAACAGAAGGTGAAGGAGCGTACGCTTCAACTGAAC
>JAYWDP010000300.1:0-5021 GCA_043779775.1 Cyclobacteriaceae bacterium | reverse complement strand
TTCCCTAAGACAGCAGATAAAAGACGGCCTCACCGAAGAACAGATCAGGGCGAGCTGGAAACCCGGACTTGATCGTTACTTACTGATAAGGAAGAAGTATTTATTGTATCCTTAAAAGTTCAAGGTTCAAAGTCTAAGGTTCAAGGACAGGCGAGCCAACTTTGGACATTGAACTTTTGAACTTTGAACATCGCATCATGAACAAAGAAGAAAAAGTCACCGACATCCTGAAGATTCTCGATAAGCTGTACCCCAATCCCGAAGTCCCACTCCGTCATAAAGACGCTTACTCTTTATTGATTTCTGTTTTGTTGTCCGCACAGTGCACGGATGAGCGTGTCAACAAAATCACCCCCCTCCTTTTCAAACAGGCAGATAACCCCTACGACATGATCAAACTGTCGGTGGAAGAAATCCGGGAGATCATCAAACCTTGCGGCCTTTCACCTATGAAGTCGAAGGGCATCTATGGACTGTCGAAGATCCTGATAGAGAAACACAAGGGAAAAGTCCCTCAGACCTTTGAAGAACTGGAAGAACTTCCGGCCGTGGGTCACAAGACCGCTTCGGTGGTCATGACACAGTGGTTTGGGAAAGCTGCCTTTCCTGTGGACACCCACATACACCGGCTGTCATATCGATGGGGACTGTCAACCGGAAAAAATGTGGAACAGACGGAAGCCGATCTGAAGCGGCTCATTCCGGAATCGAAATGGAATAAAGTACACCTTCAAATCATTTACTTTGGAAGAGAATATTGTTCTGCCCGGGTGCATATTTGGAAGGAATGTCCGATTTGCAAGAAATATATGCGAAGGGGGTTAAGAGTTTTGAGTTATGAGTTGGACACATGAACCCTGAACTCGGAACCCTGAACTTGCAGCTCTCTGAATTTAATGGCAATCCCGTAAATTGAAACTTTAACTTTCAATTTACGGGGTAAATTTCTATCTTTGGAGCATGCTCATCAGGCACAAAGAAAAAGTCATCGTTGATTACCTGCGTCATTTTCCGGCTGTAGGAATTATTGGGCCACGTCAATGCGGAAAATCAACCCTCGCCCGCGAGATCGTCAAAAGGATCAAGGGTTCGGTTTACCTGGACCTGGAAAATCCAGATGACCGTGTAAGGCTAACCGATGCATCACTTTTTTTCTCCCAATACAGAGGGAAATTAGTTTGCCTTGATGAAGTTCAGTTCATGCCGGAAATATTCCGGGTACTCCGCGGTATTATTGACCAACAAAAAAAAACCGGTCAGTTTCTTTTGTTGGGCTCAGCCTCCCCATCCCTGTTAAGGCAATCGTCTGAAACCCTGGCAGGCCGAACTGTTTACGTTGATCTTGCACCGTTTTCACTCACAGAGATAGCAAAGAGCAAAAAATCAGAGATCAATCGTTTATGGATTCGGGGGGGATTTCCGAGAAGCTACTTAGCCCCTAATGAATCCGTGAGTATGGTATGGCGCAAGAACTTTATCCGAACATTCCTGGAAAGGGACCTTTCCAACTTTGGTATTGGCATTGCGGCAGAGAATATGAGAAGATTTTGGATGATGTGCGCACACTTGCATGGCCGGGCGTTAAACCTCTCTGACTTGGGCCACTCCCTGGGCGTAAGTCACACGACCATAAAAAATTATGTGGAGGTAATGACAGGGACCTTCATGCTCAGAAAATTAGAACCTTATTTTTCCAATATTGACAAACGATTAAAGAAGACACCAAAGATTTATTTGGCAGACACCGGACTATTGCATTCGCTACTCAATATCAATAATCTTAATGAATTGCTAGCTCATCCCGTGGCTGGATTTTCATGGGAAGGGTTCGTCCTCACTCAACTGATGGAAGCTCTTCCGAATTGGGAGTTCTCGTACTCAGCCACCGCTGACCAGGCAGAAATAGACTTCATTTTAAAAAAGGGCAAAAAACTTATCGCTGTTGAAACTAAACTGTCGGGAGCACCGGTTGTTACAAAAGGCTTTTATTCATTACTCAAGGATTTGAAAATCAAAGAGGCCTATGTAGCTAGTCCCGTGGAAGACAGTTTCAGAATATCTGAAACTACCACCGTAATCAATATCAATGACTTGATAATACAACTCCGCAATCAAAATGCATGACCTTCGCATCATCTTCATGGGCACCCCCGAGTTTGCGGTGCCGAGTCTGGAAATTCTCGTTGAAAATAAATTCAACGTCGTCGCAGTCATTACCGCACCCGACAAAGCCCAGGGCCGGGGCCAAAAGCTGACACCGTCTAAGGTGAAAGAATGTGCCATGAAATACAACATCCCCGTTCTCCAACCCGCCAACTTGAAGTCAGAGGCTTTTATTGCTGAACTGAAAAATTATAACGCCAACCTCCAGATCGTGGTGGCCTTCCGGATGCTTCCCGAAAGTGTGTGGTCCATGCCTTCCATCGGGACCTTCAATCTGCACGCCTCTTTATTACCTCAGTACCGCGGTGCGGCACCGATCAACTGGGCAATTATCAACGGAGAAAAGGAAACGGGCGTCACCACTTTCTTTTTAAAACATGAAATCGACACCGGTAGTATTATCTTTCAAGAGAAGGAACCCATTCACGAAAGTGATGATGCCGGCTCCCTGTATGAACGACTCATGAACAAAGGCGCACAACTCGTTTTAAAAACCATAAAAGCTATTGCTGATGGCTCCTGCCAATCAATACCACAAACGGAAGTGGAAGAATTTAAACATGCGCCAAAGATTTTCAGGGAATCCTGCAGTATCTACTGGGACCAATCATCGGCACAAGTCAGAAACTTCGTGCGGGGGTTAAGTCCTTACCCGGCAGCATGGACCTTTATCAACGGCAAGCAATTCAAAATATTCAACATTCAACCTTTAACCTTTAGCTTTCAACATTCTGAAGAAAAGCCCGGGGCCGTTCACACCGACAATAAAACCTATCTTTACCTGAAGACTTCGGACGGCTGGGTGTCGGTGCTGGAACTGCAACCGGAAGGAAAGAGGAGAATGAATATCGGGGAGTTTTTCAGGGGGAATAAAATCTAGATGCTGGTTACTGGATTCCGGCATATCGAGTGTATGTCAACAACACCGTAACGATCATCTAACAACTATTATTAGATATAACCTGAGCAACCAGCGACCAGAATCCAGTTACTAGCATCCAAAACAAAGTAATGAGAATCCAATCCGTCAATACTCTAACATCTATTACCCCATGACTGTCTCCCTCATCGCCGCCCTCACCCAAAACCGCGTCATCGGAAAAAACAACGGCCTTCCCTGGCACTTGCCGGATGACATGAAATATTTTATGCAGACCACTAAGTTGCATCACCTTATCATGGGACGGAAGAATTACGATTCCATTCCAGAGAAATTCAGACCACTTCCCAACCGCATCAATGTCGTTGTCACCCGGCAGAAACACTTCAACGCGCTGGACTGCCTGGTGGTCCACTCGGTGGAAGAAGGTATTGCACTGGCTAAGAAGACGGGAGAAATAGAAGTCTTTATCATCGGGGGTGCAGAGATCTATCAGGTGGGGATGCCGTTGACCCAGCGTATGTATCTCACCGAAATTCAAACTACCCTTCCGGGCGATACGTATTTTCCTGACTTTGACAAGGCCCGGTGGAAGGAGCTGTCGCGAAAGTCACATCCCGTAGATGCCCGTCATGCCTATTCGTTTGATTTTGTAGTTTATGAGCGGATGTAATCGGCCAGCTTTTTATTAACTTGCTCCTATGGAAGCACATAAGCGTATTCTTGGCATTCTATTTATTATTTCTGGTGCCCTTGAAATACTGATGCTTGTTTTTATTTCTGCCCTCTTGTCCGCGGTCTTTCCTGTGATTTTTGATCACGCGGATGTAGATGATCAGTGGGTGTTGGTCTGGATTGTGCCATTCATCAGTACCCTCGCTACCATTATCATTCTTTTAATTTCGATACCTTCTATCATTGGCGGTCTTGGCATGCTGTATCAAAAGAAGTGGGCCCTCACACTGGTCCTTATTCTGGGATGCTTCAAGTTATTTTCTTTCCCTGTGGGAACTGCCCTCGGCGTGTATACCATCTGGGTCTACACAGACGATCACCGCAGAAACCGCACTTCTAATCCCAATTAATGGCCCGCATAACAGGAAAAGTTATTTGGCTCACGGGTGCCTCCTCTGGTATAGGTGAAGCCCTGGCGTATGAACTTTCGAGAAAAAAAGTCAAACTTATCTTATCAGCACGCCGGAAGGATGAACTGGAACGTGTGAAGGGAAACTGTCATCCCCTGGCACAACCCGACATACGGATACTGCCCCTGGATCTTAGCGAAAATTCTACCCTTAAACTCATTGCAGCAGCAGCCGTGCATCTCTTTGGTCATGTGGATATCCTTATCAATAATGGTGGCATCAGTCAGCGGAGCCTGGCAAAAGAAACCACCCTGGAGGTTGACAGGAGAATTATGGAAGTTGACTATTTCGGCACCATCTCCCTGACAAAATATCTTCTCCCTCACTTCTTACAAAGAAAGGTGGGGCACTTTGTCAACGTCAGCAGCGTTATGGGTATTTTCGGCACTCCTTACCGGTCCGGATATGCAGCAGCCAAACATGCACTGCATGGATTTTTTGATTCGCTCCGGGCCGAATTGTGGAAAGACAGCAAGTCCATTTTTGTGACCATGATTTGCCCGGGTTGGGTGCGCACCAATGTTTCGCTCAACGCATTAATCGGAGACGGCAGCAAACTGAATCAAATGGACTCCACCACGGGCTCAGGACTGGATCCAAAGATTGTGGCAAAGAAAATTATACTTGCCATCGTAAAAAGGAAAAAGGAAGTTTACATCGGCGGAACGAAAGAGGTAGCTGCTGTTTACCTGAACCGCCTGCTTCCGGGATTATTTGCCAGGATGGTACGAAAAGCAAAAGTGACCTAACTGGATATTTTTTTACTTGATGTTTTATAAAAGACTGCAACTATTTCTATCTATCTGCCTTTCCTGCTCTGCCCTTAATCTGGC
>JAYWDP010000299.1:0-13726 GCA_043779775.1 Cyclobacteriaceae bacterium | reverse complement strand
TGGTGGGTACCCGTACGGCCTCGCATGACAACCCCAAACTCAATGTCAGGGATTGGTCGGGGAGAAATCCGACACGAGTGGTGATCGATCGGTTCCTGAGGTTGAATGCAAATCTTAACCTGTTTGATCAGTCTCAACCCACGCTATGCTATAACCTGTTAAAGCATGAGGAACATAATAATCTTAAACTGATTCGTATCCCGGAGGAAAATTTCTGGCAGGAAATGATTCACGATCTTTATCATCGTAACATCCAATCGGTCATGGTGGAAGGCGGAGGCCAGACCCTGGGCACATTCATTGAAGGCGGATGGTGGGATGAAGCCCGTATCTTCCGATCGCATCGTTCCTTTGGAAAAGGCATTCCGGCCCCTCTAATCAGAGGTCACCTCCATTCAGAAAGTAGGATCATGGATGATCATTTGTTTGTATATGAAAAAGAATCTAAAATCGATATTGAAAAGCACTGAATGATGCTGGATGGAAAAGATTAATATAAAAGAGAAACTATCCCAGTTTCATGACCATTGGAATCCGCGGATCATCGGGGAACTCAATGGTCAACATGTGAAATTGGCAAAGCTTAAAGGTGAGTTCGTTTGGCATTATCATGAAAATGAAGACGAGCTTTTCTTCGTGTTGAAAGGCACGTTAAAAATGGAATTCCGTGACCGTACCGAATTTATTGGGACGGGGGAGATGATTATTGTTCCACAAGGGGTTGAACACTGTCCCGTAGCAGAAGATGAAGTGGAAGTTATGCTCTTTGAGCCAGCGTCTACCCTCAATACGGGCAACCTTCAAAACGAGAGGACTCGTCCTACATTAGATCGACTTTAGAATTTTACTACCAGGCGTGCCCCCAGACCTGAAAAATAGTATTTAGCACGGGGCTTAAATGCTGTATGTTTTTCATTGTATCTATCGACAGCTTCCAGAGAATGATGCCTGTACGCTGAGGTAAAAGGAATGGTAGAAAGGAGTAACGCAGCGCCTCCTGCTGCGAGTCCCCATTCTGGTTCGCCCCCGGCAATGGCTGTGCCAACGGGAAATGCGATCATGACTCCTCCCATGAATCCGAGAATTCCCGCGATGTTGTAACTCGTCTTGGCTTTCTTGAATTCGACCAACGCCAAAGGATTATCTTTTAAAATCATCTTAACCTGCTTTGGACTCACTGAAAAGATTGCCGTATCCTTTTGATATTCATAATGAACGCCTCCAAAGGTTTTATAAACCGTCAACTTCTGAATAGTTGAATCAGCTTGCGCGAAAGAATTTATAAAAAACGGAAAGCACAACAAAAGTGTTACGATCAGATTCTTCATTTGGATAAAAAGGGAAGTATTGACACAATGGTAAAGGGGTGTTTTATAAAAGTCGGTAAGAGGATAAATGAAATGCTTTCAAAAGCGGACGTAAGTAACAAGACATAAGACACAAAACAAGGCTATTAACCGGCGTCTTATGTCTTATACTTACGTCATATAGGATTAGCTTAATCGCCTCGCCACTTCGTCCCAGTTCACCACATTCCACCAGTTGGCGACGTAATCGGCCCGTTTATTTTGGTATTTCAGATAGTAGGCATGTTCCCACACATCCAGACAAAGCAAAGGTGTGCCCTTCAGTTCGCTGATATCCATCATCGGGTTGTCCTGATTGGCCGTGGATCCGATTTTTAGTTTACCCTGATCGCTCACCAGCCAGGCCCAGCCTGAGCCAAACCGGCCAGTGGCGGCTGCTGAAAACTGTTCTTTGAACTTATCAAAAGAACCAAAGGCACCACTAATTCCATCGGCAACTTTACCTGCTGGAGCACCGCTACCGCCGGATCTCATTACTTGCCAGAAAAAATTGTGGTTCCATGAACCTCCACCGTTGTTACGGGCCTTCGCCGAAAACTTGGAGATGTTAGAAAAGAAATCTTTCTCGGAACCAATGTTTATACTTTCTGCAGTGATCGCCTCATTCACATTTTTAATGTAAGCGGCATGATGCTTCGTGTAATGAATCTCCATCGTCACAGCATCGATATTAGGCTCCAGGGCATTGTATGCATAAGGAAGCGGTATCTGCGCAAAGGTTAATGCGGGCAGTTCAGCACTTGCCATCTCAGCATTCAACAGGATGGAAGTGCCCACAGCGGTCACTGCCGTGATCTTGAGTGAGTCTTTAACGAATTTTCTGCGATTAATTTTTTTCATATGGTTTGAAAATTTAGTCTGCAACTACATTCAGGGAATCCTGCCACGGTGAGATGAGAGGGGCAATGGATGTAAATTTACCTAAAAAATCTTTAGCTTTAATGACTTGAAAATAAGTATCCATGAAGGAGTTATTAAGCAAAGAATTCCATTATTCGGCTGAACTGATTTTATCTATTGCTGCAGGATGACCCTGGATTATATAATTGAGATCCGGAGTAAATTGTATTCATAATTACAGATAGGCTTTGTACAAAAAAGTTCGATTCCTGGTTTTTCTTAAAGATGTCCTGGTGCTTTCCGTCAGCACCTTCGGAGGTCCGCAGGCCCACCTTGCTCATTTTCTCAAAGTGCTGGTACAGAAAAGAAATTATCTTTCCGAGGAAGATTTGATGGAGATTAATTCCTTATGCCAGGTGCTACCAGGACCGACTTCCACACAGACCCTCACCGCCATCGGATACAAAATCGGAGGACCGAATCTGGCTTACCTCACATTGCTGGTCTGGATACTTCCCGCCGTAATACTGATGATCGTTGCGGCTATTGTTATGGAATCTTTCAAGGATCGGAATGTTTCTCTGGAATTCACCCGCTTGGTTCCGGCCATGGCCGTGGGGTTTGTAAGCTATGCTGCTTATACGATGAGTATTAAAACGGTGCACACCCGGACGGGCATCGTGCTGATGGTCCTGGCCGCGGTATTGAGCTATTTCGTTTTCCAGTATTTTCCACTCATTTCTCCTTTCTTTTATCCTGCAGCCTTAATTGTTGCGGGAGTCACAACGGCTTTCAAATACAAAGCCCAGCCGAAGGAGGAGAAAATCCCCATCCGCATCAAATGGGCAAATTTCATTTTGTGGGCAGGTGTGCTAATCGCTGCTGCCATCTTGGGGGGATTGACACACAATCTGCCCATCCGATTGTTTGAAAATTTTTATCGTAACGGAAGCCTTATTTTTGGCGGTGGCCAGGTACTAACTCCCTTCCTTTATTCCGAATTTGTAGAACTCAAACGCTACCTCACTTCCCGTGAATTTCTATCAGGGTATGCCATAGCACAATCAATACCCGGACCGGTATTTTCTTTTAGTGCCTACATCGGTGCATTGTCTATGAAGGATTCAGGCATTGGAGGACAAGTGATCGGTGGGTTAGTTTCAGCAGCCGGAATTTTTCTGCCTGGAACATTTTTAATATTCTTTGTAATCAGATTTTGGGAGAGTCTTAAAAAATTCAGGGCCGTAAGGGCCTCCCTTGAAGGCATCACTGCAGCTAGTGCTGGCCTTGTAGCGGCTGCAGCCGTTTTCTTATTTCAACCACTGGATAATACTTTGATTACGTATATAGTCACAGCCGGCACTTTTGCATTACTTACTTTCACGCGCATCCCCTCAACTCTCATCGTAGTATTAGGATTGTTGATGGGTTACATATTATAGCCGGGCAATAAAAAAGCCCTTCGCAATACGAAGGGCTCTGAAATCTTTTTTTTGGATCTTAGCCCAATTTGAAAATGATTGGAAGTGTATAGCGTTGTTTCACAGGTTTACCACGTTGTTTGCCAGGGTTCCAGGGAGGAGCGCTTTGTACAACCCGCACAGCCTCTTCATCGCAACCGGCACCAATTCCTTTAATGGCTCTAACGTCTGACAGTGTTCCGTCTTTTTGGATTACAAACTCCACGAATACACGACCGTCGATTCCCATACGTCTTGCCTGTGCAGGATATTTTATCTTGTCGAATACATACTTATAAAATGCCTGAATACCTCCTTTGGGAGTTGCGGATTCTTCCACGACGTTAAATATTTCCTCAGATTCTTCCTTAGGTTCTTCTGCTTGTACTACGATTTCTTCTACTTTGGTATCTTCCGTTACTTCCACATCAAGATTTATTTTGATGTCATCTTTGATTTCTTCTTCGTCAGGGACTTCAATAACCTGGGGTTGTTGGATAACAGGGGCCGGGGGAGGTGGAATATCCGTAGGTGGAACTTCCATCGTTTCCTCGAATGTATTCGTGTTTTTGCCTGTCAGGTCAGCAATGCTCTGTTCGCTGTCTTTCCATTCGAAAGCGGTGACAACTATCGTCATACTGATTAGTAATCCAATACTGAAGAAAAACGCAGATTTCTTTGTCAAATCTGCATTCTCGGTCTTTTTAGCTTCCATACAAAATTTGCGGTTTGGGTTTCAAATATAGCAACAGAATCCACGATTGGCCATTAGGTCACAATAAATCAAAGAAAATATGAAAAAAAGCCCTTTACTTACGGCTTCCGTAAAAAAGAGTGAAGTAAACGGTGGGGAAAACGCTATAATTTGTGGTTGTGGGCATCAGGACTATTTTATTGAAGTAAGAATCCAGCAGGAAGCCCACTTCAAATCCTGTTACCGAACTCTTGATAGTGCCAATTTCAAAGTTTAGTCCAGCTTTCACATTAAACCCAAGTTGAAGGGTCGACTCACCCAAGCCCTGAAATAAATTGCCCGTGCCAAGAATGTTATTAAAATTATGCAATGGGTTGTTGGGGTCGTATTGCTCTTTAACAGTGACAAAAAAGCTGTTGTCTACCGAACGCTCAATGTAGTAAGGCGCCACGATTCCTATGGATGGGCCCACTGCCATCACCGCTTTTATCTCCACCCCTTGTTGTGGGGCCTTTGCAAAAAGAATCAAATCGCGACCATATTGCAATCGGAAGGCATAGAGATAATTACTCTTTCCATAGAGGAAAGAATTGCCTGTAGACCTGGAACTCTTTCTAACCTCCTGGGGATGTTTGACATTCATAATTTCCAGCCCAAAGGTCTCAAACATCCTTTCATTCAGTTTTCTGGCCTTCTTGAAGGTGAATCCGCCGATCAAGCCACCCGATGAGTTTTTATTAATACCCCAAGTAAATTCGGAAGTGTATTCGTAACTGTCTTGCGTCTGCGCAAAAGCGATACCCTGGAGACCTACTCCAAGAAGCGTGAGAATAATCCACTTTTGAAAGACTGAACGCATTTCCAATACTTTAGGCTAAATTTAGGAGATAATTACACAACGCAAAAAACAAAATTTCAGGTCCATTTATGACTTCTATGACAGGAGAATACCTTGGTTCCCTTCGCACACAGGACACCCACCTTCGTTCAGGTAATAAAATCATAACGGATGCTCCACTGGATAACAAGGGCAAAGGGGAGGCCTTCAGCCCAACCGATCTCGTTTGTGCAGCACTCAGCAGTTGCATGATGACCCTTATGGGGATGGAGGCCGAAAAGGAAAACATTGATTTAACAGGGATGAAAACAGCGATAACAAAAATTATGACTGCCAATCCAAGGAGGATTCTGGAGATACAGATTTTCTTTTCACATCCGAATTTGAAAGCAAGCGAAATTCAAAAAGAGAAGTTGAAACAGGCGGCCATTACTTGTCCGGTTGCCCTGAGTCTTTCAGAATCCCTTAAGCAAACGGTGACCTTTGATTTTTAAATTCGTAGTGCACACTTCGGCATCGTCAGCCTGTCCGAAGGACTCCGGACTCCTTCGGAGAGCTGAGTCGAAGGCAGACACCCATGCTTTTCCTGGAAACGCAACTTGAAAATATTCTCTGTGAAACGATGATCCTATGAATCCGTTGTCTATGCTTCGCCTCCGCTGCCAGCTAACTGTACTCCAAATTTTTTTATTCGTTCCACAAGTCCTTTTCACGCTTGTCATACCGCGGCCGGTGGGTTTTTTCTTTTAGATTCTCTGGTTGGGTTTCACTCTTGCGGAAAAGTTTACCCCAAAGTAACTTTACACTCATCACCACGGTTCGTTCCCCCCTAACATTATCTCGATATCCATGGGCAAACTGGGCATCGGGATGTAGGCGACTGTCTGAGTATTTATGCATTTTCACATTTCCCTGATAGTCATGAATTCGTGCCATGGCTTTTCCGGGAGCAATTACTTTCAAGGCGCCGTCAGCGCTGTTTGGATTATGTTTGTAATGCCAATATTGCTTCATGCTCCTGGCGTATTCACTGGCCTTTACTGTAGCACCTGAAGGTGCAATTCCAGGCAATGCATACTTACTGGCTCTTGGGTTTCTAGTGTATTTACCTTGTTTCATAAGTACTTGTAGTGCGCCTACGGCAAAAGTCGTTTCGGTCGGACGGCGTTTCTTAAGAGATTCTTTTGCGGCACCTGGATTTTGAGTGTAGTCCTTTTTAAACCTTGAAAGCCTGATTTTGCCAGAGTAGCGAATGGCCACTGCATCCGGAGACGATGGCGTCTTCACAGGAATCTGACTGAAATCATTGTTCATTAATTTGCCGCTCACACTGCCGCCCCCTTTGGCGGGTCGCTTAAATTTTATATTACCGGCATAGCCCGCCCCTTGTTCACCAAAACCCCGAATACTGGATCGCCTGATCCTTCCTGAATAGTTGACACCATCATCTTTATATCCTGTGCTCAATTCTCCTCTTTTGATAAAACCGAAATAGTTCACTCCGTTTTCATTAAACTTTTTGACAGCCCCTACGCGTTCAATATCTCCCCGATAGCCGGCACCCTGTTCACCAAATCCTGCACTCCGTTTAAGATTGCCAGCATATCCGGCACCTTGTGTCCCAAATCCAGCCCGCTGCTTTAGATTTCCGGAATATCCGGCACCTTGCGTCCCGAAACCCCTTCGTTGTTTAAGATTTCCAGAGTATCCAGCACCCTGCGTCCCAAATCCAGCTCTTGGTTTAAGATTTCCGGAATATCCGGCACCCTGCGTCCCGAAACCCCTTCGTTGTTTGAGGTTTCCAGAGTATCCTGCACCCTGGGTTCCAAATCCGGCCCGCTGTTTCAAATTTCCGGAATAACCCACACCGGCAAAAGAGTATCCCTTGATGCCGCTTCTTTTGATGTTGCCACGATATTTCATGCCTTCCCAAAAGAATCCACTTTCCAAACCCCTTCTGATATTGCCAGAATATCCGATTCCTCGTTGTGAGAATCCGGCACTTTGGTGAAATGAGCCAGAATAACGAGCCGCCCCGATGGAGCCTACGCCAGGTCCTCTGCCACCAATGGGCTGTCCATTGTTATTCCATTTGCCCCGAATACTTCCACCGCCTTTTCTGGGTTTGATGCCCTTCATTTTTTTAGAACCTAAGTCACGGGCATAAACGATGTTAGCAACAGATTGGAGTTGGGCCTGCTCACCTCGCTTAGTCCGTGTTTCAAAGCCACTACCCTGAATCTTCTGTCCCCGCTTTAATTTTTGTGAGATGGAAAGTTTGCGGGGAAAAACAAATTTTCCTGCCAACTCTCCTTTTCCCCTAGCGGATTTTCTCAACCGCCATCCCGATATATCTCCTCGCCATCCTCGTTGACCTTTTCCGGTTGCCGACAGATAACCACCAGCTCCTCGCTTTGAACGATCACCAAAGGGTTTCCGACCAAAGAATCTGAGTGAATCTCTGCCCACCAGACCGGCCGGCATCGATTTATAATTCCTGGTTCGGATGGGTCCGCCGGTAATGTCGCTGGTAACAGCCCTTTCTTTCTTTTGAACCTTACCCCAATACACATTTTTCTTTCCTCGCTGAATAAATGATTGAGAGTTAGAGGGCGTCGCATAAGCTGGACTGGCTTGAGCGCGGGGTGTTCTGGAGAGTCTTCTTACCTGTGATAGTTCCTTTCGGTTTGAAACAGGTTTTTCTTTCCTGTTTAAATGCTTGCGATAGTAAGCAACGTAAGGTCCTTTTTGTGAATAAGTATTTCTGAAAGAACCTGTAGCACTTTGATTTTTAATCGGCCCATGATCGGCACCGCCTTTCCAGGCACGCTCTTCCACCCGCGGCTTATGACGGACAAACGCTGTACCCTTGATCGTCTTTGAATAGATGGGAGGCCTGGCCTTGGGTTGTTTTCTCGCATATCTGACATAAGGTCCTTTTTGAGGATATACATTGTTGCGGGCAGCATCCGACCCGGTCGGCCTCATCCTCTTAAGATGATAACCTGAAACATCTCCTTTCCAGGCACGGGTACGACTTTCACGGGGAGGTTGTGAGAACACTCTTCCCAGCGGTTGTGCAGGTTTCTCAGGTTGCTTTTTATTCCTTCTGGAATAAGGAGAAGGTTGTGGATATTTTGCATTGGCACGGTTCGCAGAAGATTGACTTTTCGTTCGAAGTCTGCGGCCGGAAATGTCGCGGGTTGAGCCCTTCTCTTTTCTTTTGTATGACTTGACTTTGGTCTCACGAATCTGACGTTGATTTTTGATGGGAGGCCTGTCGCCTTTTGTGTTTTGAGAAAAGCCTGTGAATGACAATAGAAGCAACGCTGCTGAAAATCCAATGAATTTCAGCATCAGGGAAAAGTAAGGGGCCCGATGGGTCTTTGAATCCTTCAAGAGTGAGAATAAAACAGGCTAAGATAGCGAAAAAGGGGCATTCCATTCTCAAACGAAAAGCCGCTTGGTTTAATATGCCATCAATTCTTCAATCTTCTTTTTTAATCTCCCTCGTGGTAAAAAATTTTTCTCCAGGGTCGGCGCAAATGGGATGGCGGTATCCAAACTGGCCACGCGCAAAATGGGTGCGTCCAAATGGGTAAAGCAGTTCTCACTAATCCACGCGCTGATTTCGCCACCGATACCCCCCGTCAAAGTATCCTCATGAAGAATAAGAACTCGGTTGGTTTTTCGGACGGTCTCTTCAACGGCGTCGTGATCCCAGGGCAACAGCGTTCTCAGATCAAGAATATCCGCCTGAAGGTCTTTCATTTCAGCCATAACTTCTTTTGCCCAATGAACACCCATGCCGTAGGTGATAATGGAAAGATCATTTCCTTCTGTTACCAGATTTGCTTTGCCAACTTCAATGGTGTAGTAATCGTCCGGGATAAAATCTTTTATAGAACGATAAAGAAACTTGTGTTCGAAATAAAGATAGGGATTGGGATCTTCCAGGGCGGCACAGAGCAAACCTTTTGCATCATAAGGATTGGAGGGGTATACAATTTTCAGCCCGGGAGTATGAAAAAACCAAGCTTCATTACTTTGTGAATGGAAAGGTCCTGCGGCAGTTCCTGCACCTGTCGGCATTCTTACGACCACGTCGGCTGCCTGTCCCCATCGCCAATGGGTCTTCGCAAGATTATTGACAATCTGGTTAAAACCTTCCGTTGCAAAATCAGCAAATTGCATTTCGACCATAGACTTCATGCCTTTGATAGAGAGGCCCAAACTGGCACCCACAATGGCCGACTCGCAAATGGGTGTATTGCGGACCCGTTCCTTACCGAATTTTTCAACAAACCCTTCTGTGATTTTAAACACACCACCATATTCCGCAATATCCTGTCCCATCAAAATCAGATTGTCGAATCGCTCCATGCTTTGACGCAGTCCATCGCTGATCGCATCAATGAAACGTTTTTCAGAATTCTTTGGAAAGGCCGGCTCGACCGATTTTTGAGAAAACGGAGCGTAAACATCGCTCAGTTCAAGATCTGTATCGGCGGTAGGGTGGGTTTCTTTAAACGCTTCCCCTAATCCTTTATCAATTTCTTTTTTTATTTTCTTGCTCAGGTCGTCGATGAATTTATTATCAATAACTTTCTTTTCCAGCAAATAGTCTTCATAATTCTTGACTGGATCTTTCTGTGCCCATTCGTCCATTAGTTTTTTTGGAACATATTTGGTGCCGGAAGCTTCCTCGTGTCCCCGCATGCGAAAGGTCATACATTCTAATAATACCGGCCTCGGGTTTTCGCGCAAGCTTGCGGCAAGTGACTTCACAGTGTCATATACTTCGAGAATATTATTTCCATCTACCTGAATCCCTTCGATGCCATAACCGATTGCCTTATCAACAAAACTTTTGCAGCGGAACTGTTCACGGCTCGGTGTGGAGAGGCCGTAACCATTGTTTTCAATTAAAAAGATCACCGGTAAGTCCCAAACTGCGGCTACATTAACGGCTTCATGAAAATCTCCTTCGCTGGTGCCGCCGTCGCCGTTAAATACCACCGTTACCTTTTTCTCCTTCTTGAGTTTGGATGCGAGGGCAATGCCATCCGCTACACCATTCTGAGGGCCGAGATGAGATATCATCCCAACGATATGATACTCATTTGTACCGAAGTGAAACGAGCGGTCACGTCCTTTCGTAAAACCCATCAACGTCCCCTGCCATTGTGAAAATAGACGTGTAAAAGGAATTTTACGGCCGGTAAAAACACCCAGGTTGCGATGCATCGGAAGAATATAATCATCATTTTCTAATGCTTGGGTCACACCAACCGAGATGGCCTCCTGTCCGATGCCACTAAACCATTTACTGATTTTACTTTGTCGCAGCAGTAGGAGCATTTTCTCCTCGATGAGACGTGGCCAAAGCAGCGCTTCATAAAGGCTTTTCAGAACTAAGTGATCATATTCTTTCGGATCGAAATTCATGCGTTTGCCAAGAAGTCCACAAAATAAATGAAATTAAACTCCCCGGGAGTCCTCCGCATGACCTATTCTAAAAACTTAGCTTTTAAAGCCAGCGTGGGTATCATACAGGCATCTTTACGACCAAACATCCTGTAGCGATTTTTTGCAACGAGATTATAGATTATGTCGCGCACGGGTTTGGGGATAATAATGAAACCATACATCCATGGCCATAGTCCTCCCATTTTTCTGAAAATTTTTAAAACCGCTGTCGATTGTGTGAAGAGATGATCGTTTTCCAGGAGAATGACAGTGGTTATATTTTGTACGTTGTAATCATACTTTTTTAATAGCTCTTTAACAGCAGCTGATTGCAGTGACCCAAATAAGAAGTTGTTATTTTTATCCCGTGGAATCAAAAAATTCACAAAACCATTGCACAGATTGCAGACTCCGTCAAATAGTATTATGGATTTTTGTTCCAATTCATCGGGGCTTTTTATACAGGGGCACGGTACTGCAAGGTTCTCCATACATGATACTGGCTGCCAGCGGGCGCAACCGCGCTGCAGCCTCCACAAAAGCAGATTCCGGAACGTGAAGGTCGCTGCATCCCTTGATTACAACTTTTGCGTCTTTAAATTTTTCCCATTCCACTTTATCAAGCGCTTCTTTAAAGAGCAGCGAGGTCATCATGGCATTATCTCCAAATACAATTTTATGGGCGAAGGGCTGTAAGGCAATGCTGATCAGCATGTAAGCCCAGGTTGGGATAACTGCATCGGCGGAACAATGCACCGCCATATTTTTATTTTGATACTGTTTCCAATCATGATCTTTTATAAAATCCCGGATATCTTTTTCACGGAGTATGAGCCCCTGAAACAAAAGATTTTTCAAATCGATTTCAGCGACTTCCGCCTTTGGAGACAATTCCTCGAGGTTAAGGGTAATCAGGGCACTGCTGGAAACCCGGTTGATAATTTCGTTTTCATCCATGGTGCTGCAAGTTAATAGCACAACAGTATTTAAACCATTTTAGTTTTTACCTTAAATTCCTTTAAATAATTTGGTTCAAAAGAATAAAGGTCCTCAAATTGATTTGAAACGAATCCTTCAAATGCCTGTTTACCCATGTACGCTGCGCTGGGATAAATATTTTCTAAAAAACGTGCGTTCGGACTCGTAATAACCTCAGTGCATTTCATTGAGCCGTCGCCAAAAAATAAAATGGAATCAGCAGCCAGCAGGTCTGAAAAACTATGTTCATCGATGACTTTGGCTTGTGTTTTCTCAACAATTTTTAGGGAAGGGTCAAGCAAACAATAATAAACTTCCATTCTCCGGGCGTCAATCATAGGGCATAGATAATTAACTGAAAAAGAAGTTACGCTGCTGGCCAGAACCTGTAGAGAGTCAAGGGCTATCAAGGGAATATCTAATCCAAAACAAATACCCTTTGCCGTGGCAACGCCAATGCGCAAACCGGTATAGGATCCTGGGCCAGAGGAGACCGCGATGGCCTTTAATTGAGGTCTTGAAATTCCGGAGGTTGAAAATAATTGATCAATTTGTACTGCTAGTTGGGAGGCTGCGGATTGTGGTGTATGGAGCTCTTTTATAGCGATAAGCTCCCCTTTATTGTGAAGTGCAGCCGAACAAACGGAAGTTGAAGTTTCAATGCTGAGAATGATGGCCATTAATGCGGCAGCAAAAGTTTATGGTAAGCCTGGGTATCGTGTAATATTATTTTGGCCTCTTTTATTTCCTTGTCGCGTGAAAAGGATGCTTCTGATTTTCCTTTATTCAGTGCGTAGTGGAAGGCGATTTCTTCTTCCAGGATATGCTGGATTTCATTTCTGAATCGCAGAAGATACTGGGTGTGGTTCTGTTCAATATTGGATTGAAGAATGTTCAGATTGCTTTCCAGCTCATTATAATAGCGTTCATTCTTTGCTGTTGTCACGAGCTTCTCGGCCTGTTTTTCCAATTCGGTAGTATAAACGAATCGCTGTTCTTTCAACCAGGTCTCGAATTGATGATAATCCTGATCGGAAAGTTGAAACTTCTGGAAATCGGTTACAACAGAATGGGTGTTGCAATACAGCGTTGCAAAATTGAATATCATGCCAGACCGGATCAACTCGGCGACTGCTGACCCAACGGTTTCGGTCGTCACCGGAATGTCTGGATCAACGCCTGCACCATCATACACCACACGACCGCTTTTGGTTTTAAAAGCGGTTTTTAATGAATCCGCAAATTTCTCTACGGTGCCGTCATTTTTGCGGTGGGTATAGTCAATAGCCTGGATGCATCGGCCACTTGGGATATAATATTTTGCTGTTGTGACTTTCAACTGAGCATTGTAAGCAAGGGGCCTTGTTGTTTGTACGAGTCCTTTACCAAATGTCTTTTGTCCTATAAGCACCGCGCGATCGTAATCCTGAAGAGCGCCCGCCACAATCTCGGAAGCAGAAGCGCTGCCACCACTGGTCAGGATGGCCAGGGGAATTTCAGTGTCGGCGGGATTGTTAAGCGAAGTATATGATTTGTTCCAATCCTGAACCTTGCCTTTGGTTGCCACCACTTCTTTTCCTTTGGGAATAAACAGGTTTACAATATTGATCGCTTCATATAATAATCCACCCGGATTGTCGCGGAGGTCAATGATGATTTTAGTGGCGCCCTTGTGTTTCAGACTAGTCATGGCTTCTTCCACTTCCCTGGCCGCCCCGGGGGTAAAGTCATCAAGCTTAATGTAGCCGATATCGGAATCAATGATTCCATGATAAGCGATGTTGAGAATTTTTATTTTTTCTCTGGCGACGGTGAAATTGAGTTCTTTGCCCTGGCGACTGACGACTATAACCACATCGGATTTTGGATTGCCTTTTAAGAGCAGACTAACTTCATGAGTCGGCTTGCCCTTTATATTTTTTCCATCAATTGAAATGAACTCATCGCCCACATGCAAGCCAGCGCGTTGTGCCGGGAAGTTCTCATAAGGATGGGTGACAACCGTCTTCTTGTTAATAACACCAATAAGCGCACCAATTCCGGCATATTGACCGGTGGTTTGAATGCTGAAAGCTTCGAG
>JAYWDP010000298.1:0-5085 GCA_043779775.1 Cyclobacteriaceae bacterium | reverse complement strand
TCTTTCAACGGTTGTGGAGCCAGCTTGGGATAAATGCAGGAACTTCCCAGAAAGAGAAGTTTTTTGACGCCGGATTTATACGACTGATGAATGACATTGCCTTGAATCATCAGGTTATCATTCAGAAATTCGGCCCGATACGTATTATTGGCTTCAATCCCTCCCACTTTCGCGGCAGCCAGAAAAACATATTCGGGTCTTTCCTTTTGAAAAAATCCTTGTACCGCTGCTTGATCCCGGAGATCCATTTCTTTTGACGTCCTCGTGATCAAGTTTATAAACCCAGTTGAATTTAATTTACGGACAATCGAGGAGCCCACCATGCCCCTATGACCGGCCACATAAATTTTTGACGTTTTTTCCATTACGATTCGTTGTTCCTGAGAATCGAATACCCTCCCGCTCTCAACAATATTTCCTTTTTTGTCGTTTCGAGGTCCGCAAATACCATCTCCTGAATCAATTGACTCAATGTATATTCCGGTTGCCAGTCCAGTTTCTCTTTTGCTTTGGTTGCATCACCAATTAAAAGATCAACTTCGGTAGGTCTGAAGTAACGGGTGTCAACTGATACTACAACCTGTCCTTGTTCTACTTTGGTTCCTGCCTGGGTACTCTCCACAATTCCCACCTCTTCTTCTCCCTCTCCCCGGAATGAAATGATCACACCTGCCGCTTCAAAAGCCATCTTACAAAAATCCCGTACCGACGTTGTTTTGCCGGTGGCGATTACAAAGTCTTCAGGCTCCGCTTGCTGCAGCATCTTCCACATGGCCTCCACATAATCTTTGGCATGTCCCCAGTCGCGCTGGGCGTTGAGGTTGCCGATAAATAGCTTCTCTTCCAGACCCAGTACAATCCGCGCTACACCCCGGGTAATTTTGCGTGTCACAAAGGTCTCACCCCGCAACGGACTCTCATGATTGAATAAAATTCCATTAACCGCAAACATGTTGTACGCCTCACGGTAATTTACCGTAATCCAGTAAGCATACAACTTGGCAATGCCGTAAGGTGAGCGAGGGTAAAAGGGCGTCTTTTCATTCTGTGGAACCTCCTGTACCAATCCATACAACTCTGAACTGCTGGCCTGATAAAATTTTACTTTTTCTGCCATACCCAGCAAACGAATAGCCTCCAGAATCCGTAACGTTCCTATCCCGTCGGCGTTGGCTGTATATTCAGGCTCCTCAAAAGAAACCTTCACATGACTCATGGCACCTAAATTATAAATTTCATCAGGCTTTACTTCCTGTATAATCCGCGTGATGTTCATGGCATCGGTCAGGTCACCGTAATGAAGATGGAATTTATAGTTGGTCTCGTGAGGATCCTGATAGAGATGATCGATTCTTGCTGTATTGATCATCGATGACCTACGCTTGATGCCATGCACTTCATATCCCTTCTTAAGCAACAACTCACTCAAGTAGGCGCCATCCTGTCCGGTAACCCCCGTAATCAAAGCTCGTTTACCCATGGTATCTTTAATTTTCTTTAATCTTTTTCCAGTTTCCTCAGTCTTCGTTTCGCATCCTTAAACGCCTCATCTTTTCGGGCTGCCTTACTTTTTGCTTCCTTGAAATATTTCCTGGCCTCCACTTTATCCCCTTTTTTCTCAGCTATTTCCCCGAGGGCAATCAACGAGTAAAGATAATAACCTGAGGTTGTTGCACCGCTTTGTTCTGAATACTTTACCGCGAGTCGATAATATTTCTGGGAATCATCAGGCTTTCTTCTTGCCTCTCCCAATTGGCCAAGAAAGAAGGCAGCATACCTTCCGCTGGTAGCTTCGTATCCCAATTTGGCACTGTCGATTAAAGCCAGGACGGACATCGACTCTTTTTCCATTTCATTGTATCGGCCGAGTGTATATAGCATGCGGGCATAAAAGCGGTGAAAATAGGGATTGTCAGGATAGGTTTGATGAAGGTATTCAGACAATTGTAACGCCTGATCATTTTTGTTCTCATAGCTGTTCCATATCCTCATCAGCCAAACCATAGCTTCGGTGCGTGTATAAAAGGCGTTATAAGAGACTTCCTTGAGCTGCTTTAATCCCAGTTCCTTATCTCCTTTGGGGAAAAACCATAGAATGGGTTTCAGTGCTGGATAATTTTCAGGCACCCAAACAGAAAAATAATTGTAGAGTGCGTCTCCGAAAAGTAATTCCGGACTTAAATTGTTCTTCTCTTTGCATTCCTCCAAATAATTCAATGCGCGCTTTCCGGCAACGGCCGCCTTTCTCCACTCCTTTCGCTCTTCATCGGCATACAACCTACCTTTAAATCCATAGGCTGCCGACAGAAAAAAGGCGGCTTCAATTCTGTATTCCGGAACTTTATCATGCAAGTGGTCCGCCACCAGAATGGTACTGTCCATATAAGCCAGAAATTTCTCATCATGGGACCGGTCGTTGGTGCTGGGCATAATTTTCCACCACTCGCTGAGTCCCAGTAAAAAATAAGGGAGTGGATGCCAGGCATACTTCTGTTTGAACCAGCGAAATTGTTGTTCGGCCTTTTCAAACTTAAAATTGTACAAATCGTTCAACGCCTGAGTGGTCTCTATCTGAATGGAAATGCTTGAAATCAGGATGATCGTAGTATCTTTCTTAAACTGAGCATGCCCCGACAGGGGCGACCAGAACAGTAAAAAAACAAACAAGATTTTACCTTTACATTTCACAATCACAAAAGTAACACGCCGTAGCGAGTAATTTGTATGGAAATTTCAACCGAAACGAAATCAATTTTTTCCCTGGCCAAACGACAAATGTTCATTCTAATCTGCCTGGCTACACTCATGGTGTTGTTTACCAAGAAATCCATGATAGAAAATGAAACGGCAGCCTTTGAATTTATGGCCGATCAGCCGGCTGGCTCAATTTTATTCGTCCGAAGCACCCTCCAATACATCTCCATACCGCTTATTTACGCGTCGAAATTTACCGCGCTCGGATTCGTTCTATGGATCGGCTGCTTTTTATTCGGCTATCGTGTGACCTTTTCACAATGCTGGGGTATTGTGCTGGTAGCCGAGTTAATCTTTCTGATCCCGGAACTGATAAAAATATTTTGGTTCCTGATCATTGAGCCAGATCCCAATTATTATGAGATTCAGGCATTCTACCCTTTTTCCCTGATGAACCTTGTGGACTATCTGGAGATAGAAAAAAAATATGCTTATCCATTAAAGGCTTTGAACTTGTTCGAAATAATTTACTGGTATATATTGGCACTTGGCATTAAAAATTTTGCCAAAAGGGGAATGAAACCGGCCTGGACCATCGTTCTTGGATTTTATCTACCAATATTTTTGTTTTGGCTCCTTTTCTACATTCTGGTGAACGATTAGTTTCTCTTTAAAAATTGATAGTCTATTTATTTTTGTCATATTAAATTGCCAACTATGAAACAGAACTTCCTGATCCTGCTGACAATCACAGCAAGCGTTGCCATGGCACAGTCCGGCGACAAGCAAAAGCAAATCATTGAAGACAGCAAGGAAGCAAAGACTGCCTTCATAAAACAGGACGGTAAGATGGCCGGTTTATTCACTAAGACTTATGGGTATGTTATTTTTCCCAATATCGGCAAAGGCGGTATCGGATTAGGCGCCGCCACCGGAAACGGAACGGTCTTTGAAAATGGAAAAATGATCGGCATGGGCAAGATGACCCAGGTAAGCATCGGACTTCAACTCGGAGGACAATCTTACCGTGAAGTTGTTTTTTTTGAAACCGCCAAGGACATGAAACGTTTCAAGGAAAACAACGTGGAGTTTTCCGCACAGGTTTCGGCCGTTGCCGCCTCCGCGGGTGCTTCTGCCAATGCAAAATATGTAGAGGGCGTATTAGTCTTTACCATGCAGAAAGGCGGCCTCATGTATGAGGCATCCGTGGGGGGTCAGAAGTTCAAGTTTACGTCATTCTGATTGTGCAAAACCTGCTATTTGGAAGATTCCTCCCTGGAATGACGCAGGACTTGAAGTTCAATACTTGCCCACGTGCTTTTACGGGCACATTATAAAAACTATTTAGGTTTGACGATGGTCAATCGACTATTCCTTATTTTCGCCACTTCAAGTTTTTGAAAAATCGCCCATGAACTTCCAAAAGATCAATAATATCACTGGTTGGTGTGCTTTTACCATCGGACTCATTGCTTACTGGCTGACTTTCGAGGAGACAGCCAGTTACTGGGATTGTGGTGAGTTCATTGCCGTTGCCTATAAACTGGAGGTTTCCCACCCTCCCGGTGCTCCGCTCTTTATGTTGTTGGGGAGGATGTTTTCTTTTCTCGCTTTCGGCGATGTCACCAAGGTTGCCTATTGGGTCAACTTCATGAGTGTCGTGGCCAGCGCTTTCACTATTCTTTTCCTTTTCTGGTCAATCACACTTTTTGGCCGAAAAATAATGGGGGTGAAAAAGGATTCAGAGCTTACGGAGAGTCAAATGTGGACACTCATGGGTGCGGGCCTGGTGGGTGCCTTGTCGTATACATTCTCCGAATCATTCTGGTTTTCAGCCGTCGAGGCGGAGGTGTATGCCATGTCTGCGTTCTTCACTGCTTTTGTTGTCTGGGGCATCCTGAAATGGGATGTAATTGAAGATGACAGCGACGCCAACCGATGGTTGGTCTTTATCGCGTACGTAGTCGGATTATCCATTGGCGTTCATATGCTCAACCTGGTAACCATCCCCGCACTCGGTTTGATTTACTATTTCAAAAAATATAATCCCGGTTTCTGGGGCATCGTGGCCGCACTGGGTGTAAGTGGCAGTCTTGTTCTGTTCATCAATGATATTATTGTCCCCGGCTTACCATCCCTTGCTGCTGGGTTTGAGATTTTTTTTGTAAACAACCTCGGCATGCCATTCGGATCAGGCGTCATCGTATTTTGCTTGTTATTGATTGGAGGTTTAGTTTTTGGAATTCGCTATTCAGAACAAAAGAATAAGCCCGTCCTCAATACTTTCTTATTATCTACGGCCTTCATCCTTATCGGTTATGGATCCTATGCCACCATTGTTATTCGATCAAACTTTGATACACCCATCAATGAGAATGCGCCAAAAGATGT
>JAYWDP010000297.1:0-5097 GCA_043779775.1 Cyclobacteriaceae bacterium | reverse complement strand
TGCTCGGGATCATCGCTGGTATTGACAAAGAATTTCAGGGTGAAGTAGTGTCTGATCAAAGTTTCAGTGTGGGATTATTGGAACAAGAGCCGCAATTGGATAAAACCAAGACGGTGAAAGAAATTGTGGAAGAAGGAGTAAAAGAGGTATCTGATTTGCTAAAGGAGTTTGAAGCCGTCAACGAAAAATTTGCCGATCCGGAAGTGCTGGAAGATCCTGATAAAATGGAAAAGCTCATTACCAAACAAGGCGAGCTACAGGAAAAACTGGATGCTGCCGGGGCGTGGGAACTCGACCACAAACTTGAACGCGCCATGGATGCCCTGCGCTGTCCCCCACCCGATGCAAAAGTTGAATATCTTTCTGGAGGTGAGAAAAGAAGGATTGCGCTGTGCCGTCTGTTGCTCCAGGAACCGGATGTGCTGTTGCTGGACGAACCTACCAATCACCTGGACGCGGAGTCTGTGCAATGGCTGGAAGAGCATTTAAGGCAATACAAAGGTACGATCATCGCCGTAACACACGATCGCTACTTTTTGGATAACGTAGCTGGCTGGATTCTTGAGCTTGACCGCGGCGAAGGTATTCCCTGGAAAGGAAATTATTCTTCCTGGCTGGACCAAAAACAAAAGCGACTGATGCAGGAAGAGAAAACAGAATCGAAAAGGCAGAAGGCGCTGGAACGTGAACTTGAGTGGGTGCGCATGAATCCCAAGGGAAGACAGGCAAAAGGAAAGGCCAGACTCAGTGCCTATGAAAAACTGATGTCTGCTGAAGGCCGGGAAAAGGAAGAAAAATTAGAGCTCTACATCCCTCCTGGTCCACGACTTGGCAACAAAGTGATTGAAGCCAATGGCGTTTCAAAAGCTTATGGAGATAAGTTGCTGTATGAAAATCTGACTTTCTCTCTCCCTCCTGCGGGCATTGTGGGAATTATCGGACCGAACGGCGCCGGTAAAACAACTTTATTTAAAATGATCACCGGCGCAGAGAAACCCGATGCCGGTAAATTCGTTGTTGGAGATACTGTGAAGATCGCTTATGTTGATCAGGAACATGACGACCTGAAGCCGGAGGACACGGTCTGGCAGGCTATCACCGGTGGCAGTGATCTTATACTCATTGGCGGAAAAGAAACTAACTCACGTGCTTATGTGAGTAAATTCAATTTCAGCGGCACCGACCAGCAAAAGAAAGTGAAGGAGCTCTCCGGTGGGATGCGCAACCGCGCTCACCTGGCCATTGCCCTGAAGCAAGGCGGCAACCTTTTGCTGCTTGATGAACCAACCAATGACCTGGATGTAAACACGCTTCGCTCCCTGGAAGAGGCACTTGAAAATTTTGGAGGCTGCGCGGTCATCATCTCTCACGATCGCTGGTTCCTGGACAGGGTCTGCACTCACATTCTCGCTTTTGAAGGGGATTCACAGGTGTATTGGTTTGAAGGAACTTTTAGCGAATACGAAGAGAATAAGAAGAAGCGGCTTGGGGATGATCAGCCGCATAGGATTAAGTATAAGAAACTCGTAAAGTGAAATTAGTTGATCGTTGTTATTGGCGGTATATTTTATTTTCAAGAAATAAGAAGCGCTCTGACAAGCTTTCGTATTTTTACTGATCGTGATTGGTTTGCGTTATTGTTCTATAGGCTTTAAATCCATTTTTTTAGGGGGAATTCTTTTGCTCATGGGGAGCAATCTTTTGGGACAAAAGGCGCCTCATTCTCATACCGATTCGCTGTTCAACAAACTTGAACAGACCGACCTCATTGACTTTCTCGTGTATTCTTTTAAACTCGGGGACCATGGCAAGGTGGATCGAACGAGCCAACCAGGAGATGTTCACTTTTCAGTCATTCCCGTCGCCCCTGCCTCTTCCGGTGATGGCAAAGTAGCCATCTCGGCGATTAATGCTTCCTTTTATCTTGATCCGCATAGCAACATCAGCAGTATTTACTTCTATCCCTATACCAATTTTAATGGAAGTTATGGAGTCACGTTGACACCCAACATCTGGTTAGATAAAAACCAATGGAACGGTGTTGGCGATTTCAGGTTCATCCACAATGGATCGCCGGAATATGGGTTGGGTGCCAACACATCAATAAACAACCCTGTCAATATTCAATATGAGCAGGCCCGGACTTATTTTACTTTACAAACCCGTGTTGTACGTTATTTCTACATCGGTGGCGGCTACAACCTTGACCTGTTCTATAGTGTAAAAGAGATTGTCAATCCGGAGCAACTGCCAAGTGACTTCAGCACCTATCCCTATGGCACAGGCTCCAATACGACTTCGTCAGGGGTAACTTTTAACTTACTGCGCGACAACCGGAGAAATTCAATAAACCCTACCAACGGCTTTTATACAGCTGCCATCTTCCGGATCAACAATAAATCGATGGGCAGTACCTATGACTGGGGATCCCTTTACCTCGATGGCAGAAAGTATATCTCTTTGTCCAAAAAACGTCATAAGGTTTTTGCTTTCCGGGGGATGTATTGGGGTGCCTATGGCGACGTTCCCTACTTCAATCTTTCTTCCACTTTTCAGGATATTTCCGGCCGGGCCGGACGGGGGTATTCCAATAACCGCTTTCGCGGAAAGCAAATGATCTTTGGTGAAGCGGAATACCGGTTTGACATTTCTCATCATGGATTCTGGGGTGGCGTGGTATTCGTCAACGCACAGACATTTACTGAACCCACCAGTGAAAAGTTTAATTATGTCCGGCCCGCTGCGGGAGTAGGGCTACGAATGAAATTCAACCGCAACTCCGACACCAACCTCACGCTTGATTTTGCTTACGGAAAGGACGGATTTAATTTTTATATAAACCTGGGGGAGTATTTTTAGGAGGTTGGATATGGTAGCGGTCATGCTGTCAGAAGGACTCCGGACTCCTTCGGAGAGCGGAGTCGAAGCATAGACCGCGGGATCGAAGAATCATCCTTCATTGATAGTATTTTCATTTCTCACTCTGTCTAAATGCATGAATGTCTGCCTTCGACTCCGCTGCCAATGACAACTCTATTATTTGTTGGGAAATTGATTAAAAACGATGATTTTTCAAATTAAGGTTTCCCCGCAGATTATCGCAGATCGACATTCATAAAATTCTCACCGAACTTCCTCCCCGGGCCTTGTCTTCCAACGTTCATGCATCCACACCCACTGCTCCGGATGCGCGCGGATGACGTCTTCAATAAAGTTTGTATAGTTCTGGGTATTGGCCACCATATCCTTTTCCTCATCGCCGCTCATCACGAGTTCAATTTCGGGTAATACGTGCATATGCTGGAGGTTGTCGTCGCCTAGGTAAATGTAAGTTGGCACAACTGCGGCGCCGGTCTTAAGTGCCAGGATCGCTGCGCCCACCGGCGTGGCAGCCGTCATCCCAAAAAAATTGACGAAACGGCTTTTCACTTTTGTATCCTGATCAATCAAAATCGCGATGGAGCCTCCCAACTTTAAAGCTTTGAAAAGTCGCAAAGTTTCTTTTCCCCGTTCGATGGCTACAGCACCATAGGCATTGCGGTACTTCCATAATAAATCATTGAGCCTGGGGTCCTGAAGAGCTGTTCCTATGATGTTGGGCTTGAGGCCACGCAGGGCCATGTTGGTAATCTGCAAATCGAAGGCCCCCAGATGACATGTCAGAAAAATTACACCCTTCCCTTTTGCCTTGGCTTTTTCAAAATTCTCCATGCCTTCCGTCACAAGAAATTTATTCAAATCTTCCAATGAATTAATCCGGATGGATCTTAGTACGTCTCCAGCATTCTTGCCAATCATCGCAAAAACCTTCTTGCTAAGCGTCACAATCTCACGGGAGGACATTTCCTTTCCGTAGGCCATACCCAGATGATAAATCATTTTGTCACGCGTTTGAGACGCAATTCTGTAGGAGATCTTACCAAGCCATCCGAAGAATGCCAGCCACCAGGTGCGGGGCATCAGGTTTGAGATGAAAATCATGAAGCGCAGCGCCCAGTAAATGAGCGTGTATTTAATTCTTTTTTTTAAAGGCCTTGGATCCATGGCGGGCAAAGATAAATCGGTATTCGCGGGAAACCATGAATGGCCAGTCATCGATTTCCTTACCTTTAATAGATGAAAATGCTATACGCTGTCCGGCATGCCAAATCCAGTTGGGATGCTCCTGACCAGGACGATTTTGACCGACCGCTCAACGAACGGGGGGAGAAGGATGCGCCTCGTATGGGCAAGCAACTAAAAGAACGGGACGTGGTACCAGATCTTATTTATGCCAGTCCGGCGGCACGGGCCTGGGCCACAGCGGTTGCTATTGCCCATATCCTTGGATACGACGTCAATAATATTCGTAAGGAGCGGAAGCTTTATCATGCCGGCGAAGATATCTTGCTTGAAACGGTGCGTCACACTTCGGATACTATCGATAGTATCATGATCGTGGGGCACAATCCCGGACTTACTGAGTTTGTCAATGATCTCCTCAACGAAAATATCAGCAACATTTCTACTGCTGGAGTCGTGGCGGCACAACTTAAAATTGATTCCTGGAACAAGGCAGACTGGAAATGTGGGAAACTGCTCTTCTTCGACTATCCGAAAAAATAAGTTCAAAGTTCAAGGTCTAAAGTCTGAGGTTTCAGATTTCAGATTCAACTTCGATCGGAGTACAGCCAAAGGCCAAGACACCAATAATGAATTTCCAACGCTGAATATCCAATGCCGAAGTACGCTGTCACCAGAAACATTTCACTTTCCCCACGAAGGCAAAAGACCCCAGGCGCTTTTTTTCAGTACTCCAAATTCCTGAAATCGCCAGCCAAATAAAATGCGATACGTGCTGCTGGTGCTGCCAAATTGAATATTCTCAAACTGAACGTTGCGCACCTGACTTGCAAATGTAAGACCCGTGAAAAAACGATCCGTGCTATAGCCAAGGGCAATCCGCAAATCAACGAAACTATTTAGCGTGGTGACAGAATGTTCCAATCCGGATATATCCTGATAGTGCAGCCATTGAATTGCCGGCCCAACTGCGAATGAACCGCTTAGAAATATTTTTCTCCAAACAAGGTTATAGGCGTAACCTGGCGCTGTACT
>JAYWDP010000296.1:0-13760 GCA_043779775.1 Cyclobacteriaceae bacterium | reverse complement strand
AAAACTTTTCTTGCTGAGAACAAGGCAAATGTTAGGATGAATAATATCAACTAAACTCAAAAAGACCTCCCAACCTTTATCAAAATCCTCCTCCTTTGGTCTGTCCTCTGGATTTATTGACAACAAAAGTCTTTGTACTAAGTTAAAAAATGCTGAAGAATTCCAAAGTTTTTTTTATTCTCATCAGTGGGGTTTTTAATATTAAAAATAATCCTCTCAGTATTGCCTATGAAACGACCAATTTTGCCATCATTGCCTATAAGTCGACGTGTCCACAAATCGTCGTCATAATCTTCCGGATCATCACCCTTAGGTACGTAATGACTTTCACCAACTATTAAAAGCTTTTTTTCCGGCGGAACTTTCAGATAATCTTTTCCAATCCATGGCAACCAGTGTAACCCTTGAATACTTCGGAACTGGTCATCAAATTTGTCGTCATAATTGTTTTTCATTTTTGGTATAAGTAAGTTAATAATCTAAGAAGTATAATCAAAGTTACAAGAAATGAGTCACCTGCCAATGAACTTTTTCACCCACCAAAAACAATATTGACCGGACTATCATACTCCAATCCCAACAAACTACTCGCGTGACTTTTATACAAGCCAATCTCCAATAGGCCGAGACTATTAAAAATCAAAAAACATTCTCCACGTTCTGCTTCAAAATACTGTTTGTGAATTTGGGTAGATTTTCTTCCTCAAAACTTAATTGTAAAGGAGCGATCTCCCTGTAAGGTTTCAAATGCCGTTTGTGAAATATTGCTGATCAGGTTTCCATACCAATCAACCCGCAATCTTTTCCTTCCCTTCCTGTTAATTCATTTTGTAACTTTATCTATCCGTCTATCCAATCCATGCCTCGCCTGTCAATCCTTTTGATTTTCATCTGCGGCCATGCTTATGCGCAACAGGACGAAATCCGCAAGAGCATCTACTTCGACGGCGGCAGTTATTATATTGATGAATACCAGGCTTCCGATTTGGCTCACTGGCTCGATTCAATACCGAATCTTCTTGACAAATATGAAATCCAACTTATCAGTCACACCGATCCCATCGGCGGAGTGCGATACAATCAGTGGCTCTCCCGCATGCGCAGCGAATCGGTCTTTCATCTGTTAGTCGAAAAAGATATCCCCGATAAAATGATCCACATCAAAGACTGGGGGCTCGAAAATCCTGTTTACTTGAACGACTCGCATAAAGGGATGAGGATGAATCGAAGAGTGGATGTGATTTTGAGGCCGGTGGTTTTTTAGGGGGTGTTGTTGGCTCTTAGCCTTTGGCTTATGGCAATTGAAAGTGAGGAGCCTCAAATTAAAGGTTAACCGTTGAGGGTGACCGTTCAGACTTCACTTTAATTTTGCAAAAATCAACGGAGCCCTGATTTAATTTTAGTTACGAGTGCATTGATCTTTCTTTGTTCGACATGAAGTACTTCCAGAAATCTAAGCAGCTCTTCCTCTGAAATCATGTTGAGTCTTTGTGCCAGTATAAACTGTGTCTCAATTTCAAAAGCTGATCCCAGCGAAATCTTGTCAAGTCTAATCCGCTATTCCAGATTTGCATTTCCCTGAAATTTCTCATACTCCAACCATACTACTTTCCCTCTCCCCTTCTCGATCACTTCCACTATCAAAACATTATCATAATCTCCATCATCAAAATTTTTAAACTCCTCCTTGCCTGTGAGATAATTCACTGTCCACGGAATCGTATTCGAATGTCCACACACCACGATCGTGCCGCCGGGAAAATTTTTTAGCATGGCGTCGATGGCTTCGTGTTTATTGGCGTCGTAGTTGCGAACTTCGAGTCCTTCGGCTTTTGCTAATGGCGTGACTGTATTCATAGCAATGAATATCGAATTTCGAATATGGATTGTTGAAGTTTTGCAGTACAATTCATGCTTCAAAAAGCAGCGCCTTACCAATACCAAAAACCCAACAGCCTCATTTCATCTGTTCGCTTATCTCGGCAGGAATTACACAGCCCACCGTCTGACGGGTGTCTGCGAGCTGGAATATTTTCCACTGCCCCGTGGCATCCTTGAACAACTGAAAGGCATCCACGCCGCAATGGTGGAATGTTTTGCCTAAATAAAATGCATAGGAACCCCAAACTTGTGCCAGGTTGTCATCAATTTCAATTTTTGGCGACCAGATCATCTCATTATAAGCTTCCTTGTGCGGTGTGCCGATAGATACTAAAAAGCCTTTAAATTCATCTCTACGCAGCAGGGGCAGATTCGTCTTGGGGTCGGTTAATACAGTAAAAAAATTTATCTGGGCGTGAAAGGCGCGGTGTACCATAGCACTGTCGCTCTTCTTCATCCCTTCAAAAAGAAGACGGATGGGCTCCATCACCTTTTTATCTTCCTGCGCGACGGCATTCAGGGTGAGCAATAAAATGAGCGGTATTAATTTCATAGCCATTGTGTTTTCTAAAGTTGGCTAAATATAGGATTAACCGCAAAAGCGCGAGGAAATAGGGCCGACTCAAATGCAATTTGACCACATAGAACCTTATCATAAGCAAAATTTTCTATTCGAAATACAATCTTTTGCCACGGATTTCACGGATTCTCACGGATCTCAAAAAATTTGTCATTGACATCGGAGTCGAAAGGCGCAGAGACTCAAATGGAATACCTTTGCATTCCCAGCGCCTCTACGCCCCTGCGGTTAATTTTTTTACTAAATTCGTTGCAACAAAACCCATCATGAAGAATTTCTTGCTTTGTGTCTTTTTATCAATTACTCAAGCTGCTTTTGGCAGTCCTATTGACAGCTTGCTCAACGCCCTGAAAACCGCCCAAGGGGACGCTAAAGTGAAAGTCATGAACGAACTCTTCCGGGCATACATTAATTCTGACCCGGTAACGGCGATCGGCTACAGCAGTGAAGCCCTCACATTGGCTACTTCCATCAACGACAAAAAAGGTATGGCGGCATCCTACAATAATCTGGGCGTGGCCTATCGCAACCAGGGGGCCCTGGATCATGCGCTTGAATATTATATGCAGTCGCTCACCATTTATCAGAGTATTGATAACGGTGAAGGTATTGCCACAACAAAAAATAACATCGCTAATATTTATTCGTTAAAAAAAGATTACGGACAGGCCTTGAAGTATTTTGAAGAATCTAACAGCGGCTTTATCGCGATGGGCAAACCTGAGAGTCTCATCGGCTCCATGAATAATCTGGGTAATTTACATAGTGATTTACAGCTCTATGATCAGGCATTAAACTATTATACCGATGCCTGGAAGCTAAGTGAAAAAACTGGCAGTCAATTTGCCGACCCTCTCACCAATACCGGCAATCTGTATTACCGGCAGGGCAACTATCAACGTGCCGTCGACTACTACCAGCGGGCTCTGGACATTGTAAAAAAACAAAACGACCGCATCAGCGAATTGTCTTTACTGGCAAACCTGGGCGAAACCTTCAGCATGGCCAACCAACCCACCGAGGCACAACGTTACCTCGATCAGGCCCTCGCATGGGCCATCGAACTTCAGGCCTCCCTTTATCTTCCACAGATCCTGAAGAGCATGGCAGGGAATTACGCGAAGCAAGGCAAGATGAAAGAGGCTTATACCATGATGGTCCAATATGATGCAGCAAAGGAAAAAGTCTATGGCGAGGAGAGTAGCCGCAAGATTGCACAGATGAAAACAGCCCTGGAGCTCAGCGAGAAAGAAGAGGAGATCGAAACGCTCCAATTGGATGGCAAATTAAAGACGCTGAAGCTTCGAAACATTCAATTCGTTGTCACCGCAATTGTACTGGCCGTGGTGACTTTGGGCATGGTCTTCAACATGGCCTTCATGCGCAAACGACTTCGCAACTTGAAGTAAAATTCCTTCGTAATAAATGATTTCACGCACCGAAGCTCAGCAGATACTGGAGTCCATGACGCAAAGCGTCAGTCTCCTCCGTCATATGCGCACGGTCGAACTGGTATTGGAGGCTTACGCCGAAAAACTGGGAGAAGATAAAAATGAGTGGGCCCTCGCCGGACTCCTCCACGACGCCGACTACGAACCGTTTCCCGGGCAGCATCCACAGGTGATCGTGGAAAAGCTGCGGAGCCTGGGCGAAGAAAAAGTGGCCCATGCCATCTCCGCACATTATACCAAGTGGGGTGTGCCCTACAAGACCACCCTCGACAAAGCCTTGCTGGCCTGTGATGAACTCACCGGATTTATTGTCGCCTGTGCACAAATAAGACCGGAAGGAATCTCTACCCTGGAAACCAAGTCCGTAATCAAAAAGCTAAAAGACAAAGGCTTTGCCGCTAAAGTGGACCGGGAAGAGGTATATAAAGGGACTGAAATGATGGGCGTGGAATTGAATGATCACATTTCATTTATTATTGAGGTGTTGAAGAGAAATAAAGAGGAACTAGGAATATGAGTTTGTTAATCAAAGAGTGATTTAGCTAATGAAATCAAGACTTGTTTTAACACTGAGGACACAGAGGAATGCCCACAGAGAAATCACTGAGGAAAACGATTCCTTCTCCTGGGATTGCCACAAGAGACACCAAGGCACTAAGTTTTTTCTGAATTCCTTTGTGTCTTAGTGCCTTTGTGGCACGAATTAGCAATTTTTTATTGATTTGATTATTGTGGTTTCGAATGATCTCTTACCTTTGAAACATCAATAAAAACCACTCTGTATGTTTGAACAAGTAGTAGGAAACGGCGCCAATGAATTCCTGATTATTGTTGCCGTACTGTTCGGCTTTGTAAATGCACTTGCCTTTATTGACCACCGCAAGGTGACTAAAGGAGAGAAGCAAGAGCACGAACCGCATTGATTTCAGCCAGATTTTAAAATATTAAACCCTCTACCAGAGGGTTTTTTTATAACTTATTACCACTCATAAAACCCTTCTGATTTATTTCTTTATTCAAAAAAGATAAGCGCTATCTTCATGAAAACACGCTGACCATCCTAACATCAATACCTGACCATATGAAACCCTTATCCAACAGAAATCCAATTCTCCTCTTAATCCTGATTACTGTCCTTTTTCTGCCCTTCTCCCTGCAGGCACAGAAAAAATTTGAGCTGGGCGATATGGCCAAACTTGTCAACGTTTCTGATCCGCAGATATCACCGGATGGAAAAAGTATTGTGTTGGTGGTGTCGCGTCCCGACTATAAACTGAACCGGTTTATTGCCGAACTGATATTGATCGACATCGAAAGCGGCACCCAGCGGGTTCTTACACAAGACAGGCCCGTAGTCTCTCAACCCCGCTGGTCGCCCAATGGTGAACATCTGACTTTTCTTTCGCGCGTGGGTCAGGGCAAAGATGCCACCACCCAATTGTTTTCACTGTCCATGTCTGGCGGGGAGGCGCGGCAATTGACTAGGGTTGTCAGGGGCGTTCAACATTATGCGTGGAGCCCTGATTCACAGTGGCTGGCTTTCGTCACAGCTGACGAGCCTGCGAATAAACCAGAAATAGATCGCGGCAACGATGCCTTTGAAGTTGGGAACAACGACATGTTCCTTACTACTGCTCCTACCCCTTCGCACATCTGGCTGTTGGGGGCTCAAGGAGGTGAAGCCAAGCGTCTCACTTCCGGATCATGGAGTCTGCCGGTGACCATTCCACCAGGTGCACCCTCATCTCCGTTGTCGTGGTCGAAGGACAGCAGGACCCTTGCTTTTGTAAAAGTTCAAAGTCCTTATTCCGGCGACGGACCAACAAGAAGCATCCAACTGCTCAACGTGGCCGACGGCAGTTTCAAAGCACTCTCCTCCAGAACCAAGCATGAAGCCTATCCGACTTTTTCTCCGGATGGTTCTCAAATAAATTATTGGTATAAGAAAGATGGCATCCCCGGGAATATCAATGATATCTGGGTTGCCCCTGCTTCCGGTGGTGAAGGGAAAAATATCACAGGCCCTCTCGACCGTGACATTCACAGGGCCCTTTGGTTTCCCGATGGAAAAAGCATGCTCATCGGAGGACATGATGATAACCATACTTCCCTGTGGATACAATCACTGGATGGCCAGGCCCGTAAACTCAGCCTCGGGAGCATAAGTCCTGCCTGGTCTTTCTGGATCGATGCCAACGTAGGTAAAAACGGAGACATCGCTTTTGTCGGCACCGAACCTTCAAGGCCTTCAGAACTTTATTATATGGACTCGCCCACAGCGTCTGCCAAACGACTCACCAATTTCAATGCTGAAGTCGCTGCGATGACCATGGGAAAAACAGAAACGATCCGGTGGGAGCTGGAAGGATTCAAACACAACGGCATCGTTACTTATCCAACGGACTATGCAACAGGAAAAAAATATCCACTGGTACTGGTGGTGCACGGTGGACCGGCCGCAGCTTCCGTCGAGCAGTTTTCACGGCTGGCCCAGCTTCTTGCCAACCGGGGCTATTTTGTTTTCGAACCGAATTATCGCGGCAGTGACAACCTGGGAAGTAAATACAAAACTGCCATCATCAAAGATGCCGGCGCCGGTCCGGGACGTGATGTGATGGCCGGCTTGGACCAACTCAAGCGTAGTGGTATGATTGACAACGACCGCATCGGCGTCACCGGATGGTCGTATGGCGGCTACATGACGGTTTGGCTCGCCGGGCATTATGCTGGTTGGAAAGCAGCGATGGCAGGCGCTGCGGTGACCGACTGGGTAGATCAATATGATTTGGGAGATGGCAATGTAAATGTCGCCAACTCAATCGGCGGTTCACCCTGGGTGGGAGACAATATGAAAAACTATATAGCCCAGTCGCCGATTACCAACGCCAATAAAATTACCGCCCCAACCCTCATCTTAGCCAACACACAAGACCCAAGAGTGCCCGTTACTCAATCCTATAAACTTTATCATGCATTAAAAGACAACGGTGTTACCACGAAGTTCATCGCCTGGCCTTTGCCGGCCCATAACGCGAGCGATCCCGTGCGGCAGATGGAAGTAAGCAAATATTGGATGGGCTGGATGGATGAGTATCTGCAAAACGGAAAAACAGAAGCGAGGAAATAAGACAGTTCAAGGTTTAAGGTTTAAGGTTTAAGGTTCAATGTTGTTCGTGGCAAACTTTGAACCTTGAACTTGAAACCTTGAACTAATTTGATCCTCACGGGTTGGTAGTGGGGGGATACGGTGATTTATAAACCGTTTGATAATCTTCCCACTTCATTTTTTTGTAATGATCTTCACCGAAAAACTGGATGATCTTGTGAAATTCAGGAGCCTTCTGATAACCGGCGAGCGGTTGAATCATCCTCAATTCTTCATCTAGGAAAACCACCGTAGGATAAGACATCTGATTGTTTAAAAGCGCCATCGCAAACTGGTGGGTCCCCTTGTTCCCGTAAGGCACAAACTTGAACGTAGTACCGCTAAAAACAACATCGGCGGTCTGTTCGGCATCGAACTTGACCGGGTAAAAATCTTCATTAAGGATCTTGGCAACATTCTCTTCACTGAAAGTACCCTTGTCCATCATCTTGCAATACCCGCACCAGTCAGTATAAACGTCTATAAAAATCTTGCGCTTTTCTGTTTTGGATTTCTCCAGGGCCTCCTCAAAGGTCATCCAATTCACTGGGCTCGCATGGTCTTCCTGTGCCCAGCTGATGGAAGCCCATCCTAACAATCCGACTAACAAATATTTACGCATGCTTCTGTAATTCTATTGTCCAATACTTTACAAATGTAATGAGAAAAGAAGTTCACAGTCTTAATAAATCATTGGATTGCCAAGTAACCAATGGGGGAATTTACAGTAATCCTGTACGGAAAAGGGCCTGAACTGTTCGGGAATGGACAAACAAATATTAAAAAGTGTTGAAATCATCTCAGTTTATGGGTTCTTTCAAATGGTATAAAGTTTGAGTTATGGCAAAGCAAGAATGATAGAAAAGGTATCAAACAGAATCTGGGTATTGCTAGCAGGCATTGTAGTAGCTATTGCAATTGCTATCTCTGCCCTTGCCTTTGATCGACCTGAGACTTCCCCGCAGGCAGGCGATCCGGTCCTTCAAAAACCCAGCGTCTCAACCATCCCATCCATCCTGTTGAAAAAAATTTATTACAAAATCGATTTACGCAGCAAGCCTGCCCAATAACTTACCGATAAGCGTAGTATTGCAGCACCGTTTCAATAGCTTTTTGTATTGCTTTGTTGATTGGATAAAAGTCCTTCGTTAAGTCAAAGTCAATACCATGTAACTGCATGTAGTAATCGCTCATCACGGGCACGGCTGCCCCTTCACCTGTTTTCTTTTCTGCCATCTGATAAGCTTCTGACTGCTCTGTCTTGATGATCTGACAGGTAATTAGTTCATGCTTGCCATATTTATTCGTCCGTGCTGAATAACCAAACAGTCTGCAGATCAGTCCTCGGTATGTATAATCTGAACAAAGTCCTGCACCTGCTTGCGATGGATTTAATATCATACAGATCGGTGACTCCGTAGATTTCAACTGTTCATACCATATTTCAGCCTTACCCTCCTTATAGAGGTGAAGTGCGAATGGCAAAAACTCAAGGATGGTCGCTTCTATGTCTGCTTTGAAACAACATTTGCCACAACCAAAATTGCAATGGAGGGAAGAGTCTGATTGAAACTGCGCGATGGCACTGTCTAATTGTTGGAATACTGATTCAACTTGATGGACTTTCTCTTCGAGGGACATAGCGTAAAGATAGGTGTTAGGTGTTGGCTTTTGGCCTTTGGCTGAAGTCAGCTTGATGCGAGCTCCCGGTAGCCAACGGCTAAAGGCTAAAGGCCAACGGCTAAGAGCCAACCTCCAACATCTTCTTCATCGTCTCAAATACCATCGTCCAATTTTTCTCTGAGTGCTCGCGCGCTTCGGCGGATTTAAAGTTGTCCTGGATGAGTGTGAACAGGGTGCCACCATTCTCCGGCGAAAGTGCGTAGGTAATATTGCTGTAATTGGCAGGCTCATCCGGCTCTCCTGAGAAATTGCTCCAGAAGTTGTACTTCAGAATCTTTTCCTTTTCTATCTGCAGGATCGTCCCCTTGTCCTCATAAGGTTTGCCTTCCCACACACCTGTAAATTTGATGGAGCTCCCGACTTTCCAATCAGAAACTGCTTCGGTTCCGAAAAGGTATTTTTTGATTTGCTCGGGGTTGGTAACCGCATCCCATACTCGAGAGATAGAGACGTTGATACGGACGGATAGTTTTAGAGTGATTTCGTTTGACATGGAGATGGAGGTTAGAGGTTAGAGTTGAGGATTTCGTATTTTAATGAGACGAGTCCGGTGTTGTAGGGTTTGGTTTCAAGGAGGCGGGTTTTGATCCTGGAAGTGATGCCCTGGAACAGTGGCTTTCCGCTGGCATATCGATTTAGTTTTATACGAATCAACGAAGAGGCAGTGACATCTCTATGTCAGGAGGAATTGAGTATCCAAAATATTTTCAAAAAAATCAGGCAGCGATCGAGGCCAGGGCATCCACGACCTTATCCAAATCCTGTCGGGTATTGTAGATATGGGGGGAAAGCCGTATTCCACCGGAGGTCGCACAGCCGATGCCGTAGCTGTCATACAATTTTTGAAATACCTCCTGGGATTGTTTACCCGGCAAGTTGATGATGACAATACCCGCGCTCAACTCCGGCGCCATCGGCGTAATAAAAGTTGCCTGCGGAATTTTAGCCTTGTGTGAAAATGAAATCAGCCTGGTTTTGGAGTTAATGGTTTTGGCAAATGGGCTTATTAGTTCTTCGATTGATTTTGGAGATGCGGGAAGAGTGACTTTCTTTATCACCATACATTCAACATGATGAGGTTGGCCGGTACCGGAAATTGTTTTTTTACCATCTCCCAGTATGCTTCGTTTTGAATCTCCGCGTTCAAAGGCCAGGCGGGATGTGCAGTCCCCTCTGAAAATGATTTCCCCAACACCGGAATGGACACTGAAGCCATGGTCCCTGCCAGGAACTGTTTTAAAAATTTCCTCCGATTGTTTTGCAGAATTCATCGCATGGTCTTCGTTTTTCATAGGAAGGAATTTCCAAAATTATATTCGCAAATCGAAGAAGCTTCACCTGTTTGTCATTAACAACAGGTCTCACCCGAGGGTAATGGATATCTCAGCCTGACACCTCCCGAGAGAAAAGGTTCAATATTACAACAGGCAAAGAATTTTGAATGTCCAAGATTCAAATTATACCAAATTACCAGAATACCGTGTACAATGTTGCGATGACGGCGAGGACAATCAGTGCGCCGATCGTAAAACCCCTTGATGTTTTGAACATAGAAAATTCCACATGAAGGGTATCTTTGGGCTGGAGATGGGCCGGTGTCATCAAGCTAATGGACACCATGCCGATAACACAGATTAAAAAGACAAAACCCATGCGATCAAGGAAAGGAATCTCTACAGCACCGGAGGCCGGGTTCAGTACCGCGAAGCCAGAGGATTGCAAAAAAGAAAGATCAGCGTAGCCCGGCAAAAATTTGAAGATGATAGAGAGCGCAAAGCCGCCAATGATGGCGAACATGGCAGCCAATGTTGTGGTCCGTTTCCAAAAGAAACCCAGGACGAACATAGCAAAGATGCCTGGCGAAACAAAGCCAGTATACTCCTGTATAAATTCAAAACCGCCTTTTTTATCGATTCCCAAAAAGGGTGCAATCACGATGGCCAACACCATGGCTACCACGACCGCCAAGCGACCAGTCCATACCAGCGATTTTTCAGAAGCTCTCTGGTTGATGGAATTTTTGTAGATATCCAATGTAAAAATGGTTGAGATACTATTGGCCTTTCCCGCCAGGGACGCTACGATGGCGGCGGTTAGGGCCGCAAAAGAAAGTCCTTTGAGTCCGGAGGGCAGCAAATTCAAGAGCACAGGATAGGCCCGGTCAGGATTGAGCTCACCACCCTCCATCAAATCCTGCTGGAACATTCCATTTTTCCAAAGCACATATCCAGCGATGCCGGGCAACACAACAATCACCGGCATTAATAATTTCAGAAATGCAGCAAAGAGCAAACCCGTCCTTGCGGTCGGCAAGTCAGCACCCAAAGCCCGTTGGGTAATGTATTGATTGCAACCCCAATAATTGAGGTTTGTCACCCACATTGCACCGATCAGAACGGTAAGTCCCGGAAGGCTCATATAATTCGGATTTGATTGCGTGAAAATCATATCGAAGTGATCGCCCGCCTGGCTCATGAGGAGATTTAATCCATTCATCGCTCCGGTGGAGCCCATTTGCTCTGAAACGAGATTAAGGGCCAGATAAGTGGTCGCAAGTCCACCCAGCACGAGGAAGAAAACCTGTATAACATCCGTGTAGCCAATCACTTTCATCCCCCCCAGGGTGATCACGATGGCAAAACCCGCCAGAAAAATCATGCACAGGGTGAAATTCAATCCTGAAATGGTACTCACCGCCAATGCCCCCAAAAATAAAATGGAGGTAAGGTTGACAATCACATATAATGACAACCAGAATATCGCCATGATCATGGCCACGGTGCCATTGTAACGCTGCCGCAGAAACTGAGGCATGGTATAGATCTTATTTTTGAGGTAGATGGGAAGAAAGAAAACCGCCACAATGATCAGGGTGGCGGCAGCCATCCATTCATAAGCAGCTATGGCCAGTCCCATTTTAAATCCATTGCCCGACATGCCAATCATTTGCTCGGCAGAGATGTTGGAGGCTATTAACGAGGCGCCAATGGCCCACCAGGTAAGGGTTCCTTCTGCGAGGAAAAAATCCTTCGAGTCGGCATTCTGTTTTTTCTTTCGGCTATATACCCAATATCCGTAAACGGAAACGATGACAAAGTAAACTAAGAATACGAGGTAGTCCGTGGTTGAGAGTCTTTGCATGAATGATAGGTTAATGTTCTGGGCCTGGTGTTATTTGGGTTCAATGGCATGAACACCCTGTGAAAGTTTCACAGCATAAAAATCAGGTTCCCGTTTAAATGTAGTAAAATAACTTTTGCGAACCATTTCTTTAAAAATCCCTTCCTGATTATGGCTGACAAGATTAAGGGTACAGCCTCCAAAACCACCCCCCATCATCCTGGACCCCAAAATGGTAGTTTTATTTTCTTCGGCCTGCATGACCAGGAAGTCCAGCTCCTCGCAGCTCACATCGTAAGCCTGGCTCAGGCCCCAATGCGACTGGTACATCAGCTCTCCAAAGCCTCTCAGGTCCTGTTTTTTCAACAATTCACCTGCCTTTTGGGTACGGGCTATTTCCTCTACAACAAACAAACATTTTATAAAAACCTCTTCCCCCAGCTTGTCCTGATGCTCATCCAGCATCACCCTGGATACATCCCTCAGCGACTTCACCTCCTGATATTTTTTTTTGATCACCTTTACCCCGGCTTCGCAGGAATCTCTCCGATCATTGTAAGCTGAGGCGGCGAGGGTATGTTTAACTTTCGAATCTACCAACAACAGGGAATGAGAAGATAACGTGAAAGGTAAGACCTCATGAGTAAGGCTCTTGCAGTCGAGTAGTAACGCCGCGCCTTGCTCACCAAATAAGCTCGCATATTGGTCCATGATGCCGCAGTTAACGCCTGCGAATTCGTGCTCTGCATACTGGGCCATCTTCGCCAACTGCAACTTGCTGAGTCCGCATTTAAAGATTTCATTCAGCGCAAAAGCAAATCCACAGCAAAGAGCAGCGGAAGAAGAAAGGCCGGCACCTGGCGGGATGTTACTGCCAAAGATACAGTCCACCCCGCCGATGAGGAGACCCCTTCGCTGAAAGGCGTCGATCACACCCATTAAGTAATTGACCCAGCTTTCACCAGGATTCAGGTCATGAAATGAAAAAGATACCCCCTCCTTTAAGTCGTTCGCATACACGTTGCATTTGTCGTTGCGACCCGGTCCAATGGCAAATATGAAATGCTTGTCAATGGCCGCGGGTATGACGAATCCTTCGTTATAGTCTACGTGCTCTCCAATAAGGTTAATACGACCCGGGGCAATGTATAAGAATGGAATCCTGTTAAATCTTTTCCAATATTCATCCGAGAGGTGTTGTGCTAAGTCTGGCATCCTGCAAGTTTAATAAAGAGAAGGCATTTCAACCCAAAACCGAACACTTATATTCGTTACCGAACATACCCTTTGCAGAAACATTTGAATCCTATTCAATAGTACCTACTATCGTTTTTGGTATGTCCTTTGTCAAAGTAAGCGAAACCCGGCCCCTATGATTAAGAATTACTTCCTTCTATTCGTCCGCAACCTACGGCGCCAGAAGCTATTTTCATCCATCAACCTCCTGGGGCTCACAGTGAGTATCGCCAGCACGCTTTTAATCTATGAAGAGTTACCTGAGGTCGAATTGATGACGAGTATTCACACTCCCGGCAATTTTATGATTTCTTACACCAACGATGAGAAAGAAGTAATCTTATTTGAGCAGGATAATATTTTGGCGGCCGATTCCAACTTCTTCCGGATGTTTACCTATGAATTCATCTATGGACAGCCTGAGACTGCCTTGCTGCAGGCCAATACGATGGTGATGACTGCCTCCACGGCGAAAAAATATTTTGGAGATAAAAATCCTGTGGGCAAACTCGTTCGCCTTGTTTCCGGGGAGAAGGAACAGACTTATGAGGTGACGGCCGTGATACAGGATACCCCTGAAAATTCTTATCTACAGTTTGATGCCCTGTTGTCGATGACCAGTTTTCCTGTTATTAAGAAACTCTATTGGAGCTGGGTATGGACT
>JAYWDP010000295.1:0-13771 GCA_043779775.1 Cyclobacteriaceae bacterium | reverse complement strand
GATCTGGATCTTGCCAAATGCAAAGTGAGCGGCTTCCTGCGTGTACTGGATATGAAGCAAGGTTTGCTTCACCGCTCTTTTACGGCGAAGTTACCAGATGGTAAACAATTAAAGGTAGATGCCAGGAGATTTTGTTCCATGGCGGATGGCGAAGTAGGAGCCATACGATTTGCAATAACGCCCATAAATTTTTCTGCGGTTGCTACCATTACACTCAGCATCGATGCCGATGTGGTAAATAAAGATTCAAATTACAATGAAAAATTCTGGGATGAGGTTTCCCAGGGATCAAAAGCAGGACTAGCGATTGTAACAACCCAAACCAAAAAAACTTTTTTCCATGTAACGGCTGGAATGGTTTATTCCATAACATCAGGAGGAAAAGTGGTGAATGGCAAAGTGATTAGCAACCAACGGACAAAATATGCAGACAATACGGTAAGTTTATCATTGAAGAAGGGTGTAGAGACTGTGATTACAAAATATGGCGTTGTGCTTTCTTCTGAGAATCATCCGAAAGCAAAGATGTCAAAATTTGCTAAAGAAAAGTTAAAGAAGGTCTTATCGAAAGGGTACGATAGACTTTTCAGTGAGCACGTCGCGGTTTGGGCACATACGTGGGAGGAATGCGACATTACCATTGAAGGCGACATTGCTGCGCAACAGGGAATCCGCTTTAATATTTTTCAGTTAATGCAAACCTATACAGGCGCAGATGAGCGATTAAATATTGGACCGAAAGGATTCACCGGCGAGAAATATGGGGGAAGCACCTATTGGGACACCGAGGCGTATTGCTTGCCATTTTATTTGGGAACCTCCGACCCTAAGGTGGCCCGTAATCTTTTGATATATAGGTATAAGCATTTGTCGCGGGCGATTGAAAATGCAATCAAGCTTGGATTCAAGAATGGTGCCGCGCTTTATCCCTTCGTAACTATGAATGGAGAAGAGTGTCATAACGAATGGGAAATTACGTTTGAAGAAATACATCGCAATGGAGCGATAGCTTATGCTATTTTTGATTATATCCGCTATACCGGTGATGAAGATTATTTAGTGAAATATGGTCTGGAAGTTTTAATAGCCATTTCCCGTTTCTGGGCTCAGCGCGTCAACTGGTCGACGGACAAACAAAAATATGTCATGTTGGGAGTTACCGGACCCAACGAGTATGAGAATAACTCCAGCAACAATTGGTATACGAACACATTTGCTGTCTGGACTTTGAATTATTCACAAAAAGCCATTGAGTTTGTGAAAAGGAGAGATGCATCCCGATTTGCATCAATCATTTCCAAAACAAAATTTAATGAAAAGGAAGAAACGGCACAGTGGACAGACATCCGGAATAAAATGTACTTCCCTGAGGACAAGCAACGGGGCGTTTTCCTGCAACAAGATGGATTTCTGGACAAAGAACTGTTGACGATAAATGACCTGGCACCGGAAGACAGGCCGATTAATCAAAAGTGGTCTTGGGATCGGATACTTCGTTCTTGCTTTATCAAGCAAGCCGATGTGCTGCAAGGACTTTATTTCTTTGAGGAACGTTTTGATTCAGAAACGATCAAGCGCAATTTCGATTTTTATGAACCCATGACCGTGCATGAGTCTTCCCTGTCGCCTTGCGTACACGCCATCCTTGCCTCAAAATTGGGTTACGAAGAGAAGGCCTATGAAATGTACCTTCGTACTTCTCGCCTCGATCTCGACGACTATAACAACGATACCGAAGAGGGCTGTCACATTACTTCTATGGCAGGGACTTGGATGAGTTTGGTGAAAGGCTTTGGGGGTATGCGGGTACATGATGGCAAACTTCACTTTAGCCCGTTTATACCCTCAAAATGGAAACTCTATTCCTTCCGGCTTGAGTTCAGGGGGCGGGTTATCAAGGTAAGGGTCACCAGGGAAAAGGTAGAAACGATTCTTGAGTCGGGTGAACCCATAGAGATCGTGCTGAGGGGAAAAGACATTCATCTGACATCAGATAAAAAATAGACAGCCTCTTTCCGAATAAGTTCTGGCTGCCGGTTTCGGTTAAAAGTGGCTTATTACTATATTTCTGGCTATGCAAGGTGAAGCTTTTCTTCTGGGTATTGACGTTGGAAGTTCTTCCATCAAAGCGTCGTTGGTAAATGTTGAAACAGGAAAGACCAAGGTGTCGGCCCAATCGCCTGCCGAAGAAATGCCGATGGTATCGATTAAAGCTGGCTGGGCTGAACAAGATCCAGAAATGTGGTGGCTGCACGTAGTGAATAGTGTGCGTCTATGCTTGAAGAAATCAGAAGTTGCACCTTCCACCATTTCAGCAATTGGAATTTCGTATCAGATGCACGGGCTGGTAACCATTGGCAAGGACCATCGCCCGATTCGTCCTGCCATTATCTGGTGTGATAGCCGGTCGGTAGAGATCGGTGAAAAAGCCTTTAAGAACCTGGGACAAGAATTTTGCCTGCAACACTATCTGAATTCTCCGGGCAACTTCACCGCCTCCAAGCTTCGGTGGATCCAGGAATTTGAGCCTGAAAAATTTAATAGAATTTACAAAATCATGTTGCCGGGCGATTACATTGCATTGAAAATGACGGGAGAGATCGCCACTACCGATACCGGATTGTCAGAAGGGATTTTTTGGGATTTTCAGCAGAATGGGATCGCAATAGATTTGCTGAAAGAATATGGTATTGACAGCGAACTGCTGCCCCATACTGTACCCGTGTTCTGTTCGCAGGGAAAATTGAGCGAAACGGCTGCAAATGAATTGGGCCTTGCTAAAGGTACCGTAATTTCCTATCGTGCGGGAGATCAACCCAACAATGCTTTTTCACTTAATGTCCTTAAACCCGGCGAAATGGCCGCCACAGCGGGCACCTCTGGAGTGATCTATGGCATTACGGAAAAGGATGCATTTGATAAAAAATCGAGGGTCAACACATTCGTACATGTCAATAACCAGGTTAATCATAAACGCAACGGCGTACTACTTTGCATCAATGGTACCGGTATCCTGAATAGCTGGCTAAGAAAAAATATGAAGGGAAACGGAAGTGTATATGGATATGATGAGATTAACGAAATTGCTTCCCGCGCGCCCATTGGATCGGAAGGGTTGACTTTCATTCCTTTTGGAAATGGAGCTGAAAGAATTCTTGAAAACAAAATGGTGAGTTCATCTATTTATGGTTTGAACTTTAATCTCCATACACAATCTCATCTATTCCGGGCAGCACAAGAGGGGATCGTCTTTGCTTTGAAGTATGGCTTTGAAATCCTGCAGGAAATGGGATTGAAAACAGACGTCATTAAGGCGGGTCATACCAACATGTTTCTAAGTCCTCTTTTCAGGGAAGCATTTGTCAATACCATTGGAGCACAACTGGAACTGTATGATACCGATGGGGCCAAGGGGGCTGCCCTGGGTGCCGGCGTGGGGGCAGGAGTGTACCATAACTTCGGAGAGGCATTCAAAGGATTAAATTTAATTGAGTCAAAACAGCCGGATGTCTCTTTGACAGAGCAATATTTACATTCTTATAATCGATGGAAACAAAAATTAAACTGTGAGTTATGAAACCTACGCTTGGCAACAAGGAGTTCTTTAAAGGTATCGGGCAGATTAAATACGAAGGAAAGGATTCCCGCAATCCGCTGGCCTTTAAGTTTTATGATGCGAAGAAGAAGGTTGGAAAAAAAACCATGGAAGAACATCTCCGGTTTGCTATTGCTTATTGGCATACCTTCTGCGGTACCGGGGGTGATCCTTTTGGTCTGCCAACGAAAGATTTCCCCTGGCTGAAGAGCGGAGACGCTGTTCAAAGGGCTAAAGATAAAATGGATGCAGCGTTTGAATTCATTACGAAAATTGGTGTGCCATTCTATTGCTTTCATGATTATGATCTTGTTGATGAAGCGCCAACTTTAAAAGAATCTGAAAAAAGACTTGATGCCATTGTTAATTACGCGAAACAAAAACAGAAAGCTTCCGGTGTGAAGTTGTTGTGGGGCACAGCAAACCTTTTTTCAAATCCCCGCTATATGAACGGGGCTGCCACCAACCCTGACTTTGATGTCGTGTGTTATGCAGGAACACAGGTAAAAAATGCCATTGACGCTACCATTGAATTGGGTGGTTCCAATTATGTCTTCTGGGGAGGAAGAGAAGGATATATCTCTTTATTGAACACAAACATGAAGCGTGAGCAGGAACATATGGCCAGGTTCCTTCATATGGCAAAAGACTATGGAAGAAAGAACGGTTTCAAGGGAACCTTCCTCATCGAACCCAAACCTATGGAGCCCAGCAAACATCAGTATGATTTTGATGCGGCCACCGTTATCTCATTTCTTCGTCAGTACGACTTATTAGATGATTTTAAGTTGAATCTGGAAGTTAACCACGCTACCCTGGCGCACCACACCTTTCAGCATGAAATTCAGGTAGCAGCTGATGCAGGGATGTTGGGGAGCATGGATGCCAACCGTGGTGACTATCAGAATGGTTGGGACACAGATCAATTTCCAAACAGCGTCTTTGAGATTACAGAAGCCATGTTGGTTGTGCTGGAAGCAGGCGGCATAAAAGGAGGAGGTATAAACTTCGATGCCAAGACCCGGAGAAACTCAACAGATCTTGCTGATATTTTTTATGCGCATATTGGTGGCATGGATGTTTTTGCCCGTGCTTTGATTGTCGCGCAGGCGATTCTGGACGACTGCGAGTATTCTAAATTGAGGAAACAACGTTATGCTTCTTTTGATTCCGGTAAAGGCAAACAGTTTGAACAAGGCAAGCTTTCGCTGGGAGAACTTAGGGATCTGGCCCATAAAAACGGAGAACCGGAACAAATCAGCGGGCGCCAGGAATATTATGAAAATATTTTGTCGGGATTTCTTTAATAGAATTAGTGGCCATCGAGGAGAAAAAAGTAGTCGTCCTACAATCTAATTATCTTCCCTGGAAAGGTTATTTTGACTTGATCAGCCGGGCGGATCTTTTCATTTTTTATGATGATGTACAATTCACAAAGAATGACTGGCGGAATAGAAACAAAATAAAGACACCCCGCGGAGCTGAATGGATCAGCATCCCGTGTGGGACGGATTTGAAGAGGTTAATCCTGGAAGTGGAAATTATTGACAAGGACTGGCAGAAAGACCATTGGAACCGGATTGCTATTCACTATGCTAAAGCAAATTATTTCAACGAGTACAAAGATTTTTTTAAAGATTTTTATTTGAACCAATTGTGGAAAAACCTCTCGCAGTTAAACCAGTACCTGATTATGGGAATTGCTAAACAGTTTTTGAATCTGAATACTTCGTTTGGTCAATCGCATGACTATCATCCGGAGGGGGTAAGATTGGACCGATTGATGAATGTTTTAAAGAAGGCTGGAGCGACCGAGTATATTTCCGGGCCGGCAGCAAAAAGTTATATTTCCGATGATTATTTTTTAAAAGAGAATATTAAGTTGACATGGATTGATTATTCCAATTACCCGGAATATCGTCAACTGTATCCACCATTCGTCCATGAGGTAAGTATAATTGATTTGATTTTTAATGAGGGCCCTGATTCTATTCGCTATCTTAGGCCTTCAAAAAGCGAAGTGAAGTGAAAATATCATTTCTTACCACCCTCTATTATTCAGCCGAATACATCAATGAGTTTTATCGCCGTTGCATTGATTCGGCAAAAAAAATAGGGGTTACCTATGAGTTTGTAGTCGTCAATGACGGCTCTCCGGACGATGCTTTGCCGAAGATCCTGCAACTTGCAGAAAATGACCCAGGAATTGTGGTTATAGACTTATCAAGAAATTTTGGTCATCACAAAGCCATTATGACTGGATTGCAGTATTGTACCGGGGATTATATTTTTTTAATTGATTGTGATCTGGAAGAGGATCCTGAACTGCTGGAGACCTTTTGGAATAAGATCCAGGAGGATAGATCATTGGACGTTGTCTTTGGTGTTCAAATTAAACGCAAGGGTGGATGGGCCGAACGCCTGGGGGGTTGGTTATTTTATAAACTTATCTCCAAATTAACATCCCTCGACTATCCGGCCAACAGTCTGACAGCACGTGTAATGACCAAACGATATGTAAATGCCGTCATTCAGTTTAAAGAAACTGAACTGGAGATCTGGGGCGTTTTTGTGTTAAGTGGATTCAAACAACTGGCTGTTCCTGTAAAGAAAGGATTTAAGGGATCGACCACCTACACTTTTAGACGCAAGCTCGAAGTAGCCATTGATGCAATCACTTCCCTGAGCAACCGTCCTCTTTATTTTACTTTTATCCTTGGTTTTCTGTCTTTCTTTTTGGCCTTTATCAATGTGGGTATTATTGTTTACAAGAAATTATTTTTGAATGTAGATATTGAAGGGTGGGCCAGTACCGTGGCAAGCATTTGGTTGGTGGGAGGTATGATATTATTTGTATTGGGGATTTTTGGTGTCTACCTATCCAAAATGTTTAATGAAATCAAGCGAAGGCCGTTGAGTGTGATAAGAAAGATTTATAAGTCAGATGCTCGATAGGACGGAGATCAACAATTTCTACCTCGAAAAATTGAGTGCTCATGGTGCTTCGGCGAGGGGTGTGGGCTGGAAGGACCAGCCGGCACAGCAAATTAGATTTCATCAGCTTATTAAAATTATTGGACCTGAAAATGCATTTGGAATTAATGACCTGGGCTGCGGTACGGGAGATTTAATTCATCTTTTAGACGCAGAATTCAAGGGCCGCTATTCATATTCCGGATACGACGTACTGGAAGAGATGATTATCAGTGCAAGACAACAGTTTGTTGAATGTCCATCTGTAAGGTTTCAAAAATTTGATAGCTACGACCAAATTGAAACGAGCGACTATACCGTTGCCAGTGGAATCTTCAATGTCAGAAACAGCATCCAGGACGGACCTTGGCAAGCATTTATACTGGAGACCATAACAGCCATGTCAAAGTGTAGCAGAAAAGGTTTTGCTTTTAACGCCCTTACAAAATATTCTGATCAGGAATATATGCGGCCTGATTTATTTTATTCGGATCCACTTTTTTTGTTTGACTTTTGCAAAAAACAATTTTCAAGAAACGTGGCTTTACTCCACGATTATGAATTGTATGATTTCACCATCCTGGTGAGAAAATGACTCCTTTGCCGAACATTTATTTAGCTGTAATTTGGTTGCTCCCGATAGCCTTTCCATCGTTGGGTGAGGTGACAATGCACATGAAAAATATCTTTATTTGATGCTCGGCTTTAATAAACCATACTTTACAGGTAAGGAACTCGATTATATCCGCGATGCCGTCGCACGAGAAAAGCTTTCCGGCAATGGATATTACACCCAGCAGTGCCAGCACTTTTTCACTTCGCGCTACGGATTCAGAAAAGCGCTTCTGGCTCAATCTTGTACCGATGCTCTTGAAATGTCTGCTCTGCTGATGGAGGTAGGTCCGGAAGACGAAATAATTTTGCCGTCTTTTACCTTTGTTTCAACCGCCAATGCCTTTGCATTGCGAGGAGCGAAGCTGGTTTTTGCTGACTGTGAAGAGAATATACCTAACATGGATATGGATCATGTTAGCCAGTTGATTACACCCAGGACCAAAGCCATCGTAGCAGTACACTATGCCGGAGTCGCTTGTGACATGGACCGCCTGATGGAGCTGGCCAATAAGCATAACCTGATGGTTGTTGAAGATGCGGCACAGGCCATTGACGGCTACTATAAAGGCCGGCCCTTGGGATCAATTGGTCATCTGGCCTGCTTCTCATTCCATGAAACAAAGAATATTATTTCAGGTGAAGGCGGGATGTTGGTAATCAATGATCAACGGTTTGCAGACAGGGCGGAGGTCATATGGGAGAAAGGCACCAATCGATCTGCTTTTTTCAGGGGTGAAGTGGATAAGTATAGTTGGATTGATTTGGGTTCGTCATTTCTTCCTTCCGAGATCACGGCAGCTTTTCTGTGGGCTCAACTTCTGGAAATTGATGACATTCAAAGAAAACGCCTGGCAGTGTGGAACCGATATTACGAAGGATTGCAGATTCTGATGAAGGATGGCCACCTAGCTTTACCTTTTATTCCTCCTTTTGCTACGAATAATGCCCACATGTTTTATGTGGTATGCAGGAGTGCTGATGAGCGGAATGCCCTGATGGCACACCTAAAAGCTCAGGAAATCCAGGCTATCTTTCATTACCTTCCTCTGCACAACAGCCCATACTTTCAATCTCAATACAAGGGCAGGGACCTAACGAAGACCAACCGGTACTCAGCATGCATCCTCCGGCTTCCATTCTATACTGAATTGACCATACCTGAAATTGACCGCGTAATAAAGTCCATTCACCAGTTTTATAATTCCTGAATTTAAAGGATTTTAGAAGTCATAGATTATTATCTTTAAACCCAAGGGATGTGAATCTGGCGAATTCCAAGTTACATTAAAAATTATTAGCACATGAAACGAAAACTTCGAATGGGTATGATAGGCGGTGGCCTTGATGGTTTTATTGGTGCCGTCCATCGCAAGGCTGCAAACCTGGATGGTGAAATTGAATTAGTCTGTGGCGCCTTTAGCAGCAGTCCTGAGAAATCAAAAGCAACCGGTGATGCCCTCTACCTGAATCCCCACCGGGTATATGGAAGCTTTCAGGAGATGATAAAAAAGGAAAAGAACCTGCCGGGCGATCAGCGGATGGATTTTGTTTCCATTGTCACCCCCAATCATTTGCACTTTGCGCCTGCTAAGCTGGCGCTGGAAAATGGTTTTCATGTGATCATCGACAAACCGCTGGCATTCAATCTTGTCGAAACAAAAGCACTAAAAAAACTCGTTGATAAAACCCAGCTCGTCTTCGGTGTTACTCATACTTACACAGGCTATCCTATGGTAAAGGAAGCCCGTAACCTAGTCGCGACAGGGGAGATTGGCAAGATCAGAAAAGTATATGTTGAATATCCGCAAGGTTGGCTGTCAACTTTTCTGGAGAATACCGGTCAGAAGCAGGCTGCCTGGCGCACGGATCCATCTAAATCAGGTGCGGGAGGAGCTATCGGTGACATTGGCACCCACGCGGCAAACCTGGCAGAATATATTACAGGATCTAACATCACTGAAATCTGCGCCCTGCTGAATACGGTAGTGAAGGGCCGTAAGCTGGATGATGACAGTTCAATGCTCCTCAAGTTTGATAATGGCGCTAGCGGAACCCTGCTCGCTACGCAAGTTGCTGCCGGTGAAGAAAATAATTTGAATATCCGGGTATATGGTGAAAAGGGTGGCCTTGAATGGAGACAACAGGAGCCGAATACTTTGATAGTTAAATGGCTGGATAAACCTCAGGAAGTTTACCGGACTGGAGGTGGATATCTTTCAGAGTCTGCAAAGAAAAATACCCGTACCCCCAGTGGTCATCCGGAAGGCTACCTGGAAGCATTTGCTAATATTTATATGAATTTCGCAAAAGCCGTTCGTGACTATAAGCCTGGCAAGAAGATAGATATTAAAAAATATGATTTTCCTGATGTAATTGACGGTGTGAGAGGATTGGCCTTTGTGGAAACTGTCATCAAGTCGTCAAAATCAAATCAGAAGTGGACGAAGGTTAAAGTTTAAAGCCAGCCTGCCGAAGCTGTTTCAGCGTAGGCAGGTTCAAGGTTCAAAGAATCAGTATGACATTAAATAAAACCATAACGTATGAAAACTGTTAAAGGCCCCGCTATTTTCCTCGCTCAATTTTTGGGTGATAAACCACCTTTTAATAAACTCAAAACAATCTGTCAATGGGTTGCCAAGCTTGGATATGTCGGCGTGCAATTGCCGGGATGGGATCCCCGGTGCATCGACCTGAAGAAAGCGGCTGAAAGCAAGGACTATTGTGATGAATTGAAGGGAACCGTTGAATCATGTGGTCTGAAGATTACAGAAATAGCAACTCACCTCCAGGGTCAGTTAGTGGCAGTGCATCCCGCCTACAATGAAATGTTCGATGGCTTTGCTCCCAAATCAGTGCATGGAAAACCCAAAGAAAGAGCTGCCTGGGCGGTGGAGCAATTGAAGTTTGCTGCAAAGGCAAGCAAAAACCTTGGATTAAATGCCTGTGCAAGTTTTCCCGGTTCACTCATGTGGCACACAGTCTATCCCTGGCCACAGCGGCCTTCCGGACTGGTGGAAGATGCATTTAAGGAACTGGCAAAACGTTGGGTGCCAATTCTCGATGTATTTGATAAAAATGGAGTTGATGTCTGCTATGAAATTCACCCGGGTGAGGACTTGCACGATGGCATTACCTTTGAGCGCTTTTGGGAAGCAACGCGCAAACACAAACGCTGTAATATTCTCTATGATCCCAGCCATTTTGTGCTGCAGCAATTGGATTATCTGGCATTCATCGATCACTATCACACTTTTATTAAAATGTTTCATGTGAAGGATGCAGAGTTTAATCCTACCGGAAAGAGTGGTGTCTATGGCGGTTATCAGGATTGGATCAACCGGCCGGGAAGGTTCCGTTCATTGGGGGATGGTCAGGTGAATTTCAAGTCGATTTTCTCTAAGTTGGCGCAATATAATTTTGCCGGATGGGCGGTTTTGGAATGGGAGTGTTGCATCAAACACCCTGAACAAGGAGCTGCAGAAGGTGCACCTTTTATCAAGAATCATATTATCAGGGTCACAGAGAAAGCTTTTGATGATTTTGCATCTTCGGGAAAAAACCCGACACTCAACAAAAAAATATTAGGAGTATAAATTTATAATGATGAAGAAGATAATTTATTGCACAGCCTTTGCCGCGGCACTCACTATTTTAAATTCATGTGGCGGAAAAAAAGAAAGTAATAATTCGGAAGAATATGTTGCTAATGAATCTGCTAAGGAAACGCCGGCAGCGGTTGATGTCATTGCACAAGGGGAAGCCCTGGTAAAAGGAAGCGATTGTAAAACGTGTCACCATCCTGTCAATAAGATCATTGGTCCGGCACATGGGGACGTGGCGAAGAAGTATGATTTTACGGAAGCGAATGTCAAAATGCTTGCGGATAAAATTATCAAGGGAGGAACAGGAGTCTGGGGACAGATACCGATGAGCGCCCACACTGACATTAGCCAGGGGGATGCAGAAAAAATGGCTCGATATGTATTGTCCCTGGATGGGGAAAAGGAACACTAGTGTTCAACCAATGTAGTCTTGGAGTGCTGTATTGCAAAGAATTTCTGATAACTAAATAATATTCAATAATAGTAGTCGATTTGTTGGAATATAGGGTCACAAAGAACACTACGAGGAACACGATGATCACGATGAGAAATATTCAAAAATAGGTAGTGGTCTTCGTGATTTCACCGTGGACTTCGTGATCTGCGCCACCAATATTGTTATTTTGCAGACATACTGACGCGATATATTGAATACTTCCTTGCATGTTGAGTTAAAATTGACCCGGCATAATCCAGGGTGTATTTATTTACCTGAAGGGACAGTAAAGCAGCGGCATGCTCGCTTACAATAATACCTGCCAGGCTGAGTTTGTTTAACTCCATGGCTGTTTCCAAAGCTTCTCCTTTCAGACCTGATTCTTCCTGGTGGATGAGACCTGAATGAATTGTAATACTGATTTTCTGATCTGCAGGTAAATACTTCATAGTCCCCTGGAGATGGTCCAACAGATCAAACGCATTAAATTCCGATTTAAAAGCATAAATTAAAATATCCGTCTCTATTTGCTTTTTTATAAATGGCAACGTGTCTGGATTGAGCTGTTCAAGATCCTTTCCTAATTTATCTTTATGGAATTGACTTAGGCCTATGAAATTAATAACAATAAAATGTACCAGATGTCGGTTGGAAATAGTTTCTGACTTTTGTTCGTTAGCAGAAGCACGGGGAACAATTGTGTTGTGTGATACAAACATGTCCGGATTAATATTGATATGATTTTGACGATAAGGCCAAAGACTTAGACTTGAGTTTGTACCTCCCTCTTTTTGTTTAAGTTCCGTTTCAGACAACACGGTAAGCAATGTTGCCTTATTTTGCTGGGTAGCACTGCGAAGCAACGCCGAACCTAAGATGACTTTACTTTGAAGACCAAATAATTCGTCATACCCCGCATATTTTTCTTCTGTAATGATATTTACCGGAAATTTTTCGATCAGAGATTTGAACCGTTGAACCCATTGCTCTCCAGCAAAGCGTACACTCACTTCAGTAAAATCATTGACATCAAAGGGAAGAAAAATGTTTACTTCCCTTCCCAGTTCTGCCATTGTTTCGGCGAAAAGGATGTCGCTCCCACAAGCGATGGAACAAAAGCCGATGTGGGCATTTAGGGTTTGGAGGGAATTGAGAATTGAATTTTTTATCTGCGTTTCAATGGCAGCGGGGAATCGGGCTGTTTTTCTTGAAGGATGGTCGATCATGTGTCCTACAAAAGCTACAACTCCCGGTGGATTAAATATTTTCATGGCTTCCTGGTTGCCATCGATGTAGTGGTTCAATAACCAGAGCTGGTTGTACACACTGCCTATTTTTCCCCAATCTGTGCCCGCCGCTTTTCTGGCTTTTAAATAATATTCAATGGCTTTGTTTCGGTTTTTAATTAAAAGATAGGCTTCCCCCAGGGTGGCCAGTTCCCAAAAGTTATTCGTATCCGGGTCAATCATCCCGATAATTTCATTGGCAATTTCCCTGCTTTTCGATCCCTGCATGATCATAGCAGACATGGCCGCTGCATTGATGCCCGTATAGTAATTCTTTGTGGCTATAAAATTCTTCAAATACGTATCCCTGGCAAGCTTGGCAAATGAGGTCTGTTGATTTTTTTTGAAAAGTTCTTTATAGACACTTCCCAGGATTCCCGCGGTCTCCGGATCATCAGGGTAGGCTTTATACAGGGCTTCAAGTCGTTGCAGAGCATCTTCTGGCATTCCTGATTTGGACAATGCTAATCCATACAACTGTTCTGATTTTAAGGTATTCGAGTTGGTAGTAATATTTTCAATAAGATATCGGGCTTCAAGATATCTACCCTGACTTATAAGGGCTTCAATATGATCAGGCGTATCCATTTAAAAAATCAATAACAATAAATATACACAATGGTTACGAAGAAATTATCAATAATTTAGATGAATAGAATGCAAGCAGGCACCAACAAACCTAGGTACAATAAAACCATGGTTGATACTTTCATGAATACAACTTCATAAGGAAAACCTGATTTGAGATTTTCCTGAGTAAGTTACTCGCCGTTGTTGGTGTTCCCGTTTCGGGGCCACCAACAACAATTGGAATTAAGTAGGATTACAAATCCTCAAACCAATGAAAGTATGTTCAAAATGGATCGGGATTGCAAATCCCGACCAACTTCAACTTGACCCCCCTTAAGATCGTTGTGTACTTGCTACCGAAAAAATATGGTAGAAAAAACTAACCATAAATTGAACTCATCAAAACCCCTTCTCTGTCATTAGTGCCAATTGATTCCCATCTACATCTCGAAAAAAAGCCATCCAAAGATCATGATCAGGCATTTTCGCAATCAAATGAGGTCTCTCATCAAAGATCACTCCTTTAGAAGATAAATCCTGATATGATTTATCAACGTCATCCACTTTAAAATAAAGTGTTGACCCATTCCCTGCCTTATCCTTCGCAGGTTCATCAAGCATCAATCGAACGCCACCGCAATCAAAGAACCCTAATCCCGGAGGCGCTTTAAAGAGAAAACGCATTCCCAATGCG
>JAYWDP010000294.1:0-5113 GCA_043779775.1 Cyclobacteriaceae bacterium | reverse complement strand
GTTTTGTAATCTCCTCCGGCATAAATAGTCCTCCATCCGGAGCAAGACCTTGCCTGACAGCCTCCTCAAAAGAAACCCTAAGATCTTTATTATTGGTGCTGTAGAATTTCATTTATCTCTTTGTTTAATCTCTTCAGTCTTCCACCCTTGCCCCTCCCTGATTGACAGAAGAGATGTACACATCGCTGGGAAGTCCAACTTTTTTAAAATGATCCCGTGTAACCTGAGCCGCTTTCTCTGCAGTTTCCATATTTCTACTCAGAGCAAATACGGTAGGTCCTGATCCGGAGATTCCAAAACCAAGGGCCCCTGCATCCAATGCCTTCATTTTTAGTTCATCAAAACCAGGAATAAATGCTGATCGAATTGGCTCAGCAATTACATCATGAAGCGACCTGCCAATAAGCTCATAATCAGGTTGCATAAGTCCAATCATAAGGGCGGCAATATTTCCACTTTGCGTAATGGAATCTTTCAAGGCAATCGAACCACGCAACACTTTGCGGGAGTCTGCCGTTTTCAACTCAAGATGCGGGTGGATCAATGAACAATATAAGTCAACCCGTGATGGAACACTGACTACATCCAATGGGTGGTAATCCCTGATCAGCACAAAACCACCCAGCAAGCCCGGCGCTGCGTTATCGGCATGTGCAGACCCGCAGGCCATTTTCTCAGCTTCCATTACATGGACAATTAATTCCTTTTTTGATAGCGGCTCACCTAATAAATAATTAATTCCTACCACGGCGGCTACGGCGCTGGCGGCGCTGGAACCCATGCCGCTGCCCAGGGGAAGCTTTTTGATCAACTCAATTTCCACACCCTGGGAGATGTCCAACTTCTGCAAGAACGACTGGATGGCTACACTAGCTGTATTTTTTGCAGGGTCAGAGGAGAGCCGCCCGCCATCGCCTTCAATTCTTTTGATCACGATTCCCGGTGTCTGCCGCAAGGTAATGATGACTTCATCCGAAGGAGCATGCATGCAAAAGCCCAGGACATCAAATCCACAACACACATTGGCCACCGTTGCCGGGGCAAAAGCTTTGATCGTTTTCATTGAATTGCGTAGTTACCTATTCGGATAATATCAGCAAATACACCTGCGGCTGTAACCGCGGCTCCCGCACCGGGCCCGCGAATAACCATGGGCCTTTCATGATAGCGTTCGGTAGTAAGTAAAATAATATTGTCACTCCCCTTCAAGCTATAGAAAGGATGGTCCTTAGGGACACTTGCCAGAGAAACTTGCGCTTCGCCATTTTCCACTATCGCCATGAACCGAAGGTTTTCATCATTCAAAGCAGATTCAATGCGCAGTTTTTCAAAACTTTCATCGTGATTTTCCAATTGCTTAAAAAATTCTTCGACGCCGGCCGCCATCAGGCAATCCTCAGGAACCAGACTCTTCACGTGAATATCCGGAAGTTCCATGTCCATCCCCGCTTCACGGGCGAGTATCAATATTTTTCTAGCGACATCCATACCATTCAGATCATCTCTCGGATCAGGTTCAGTGTAGCCCTTTTGCCTGGCGTCCCTGACGATCTGGCTGAATGACGTCCCTTCGGTAAAACTGCTGAAAATGTAATTCATGGTACCGCTCAGTACCGCCTCTATGCGAATGACCTTATCGCCGCTCAGCAACAAGTCGTTGAGTGTGTTGATAACCGGCAGCCCGGCTCCGACATTGGTCTCATACAGAAACCTCGCACCTCTTTTAAAGGATATGTTCTTGAGCTTGTGATAGCGGGCAAGAGGGCCTGAGTTTGCCTTTTTATTAGGCGTTACGATTGAAATATTTGAATCAAGAATGAACTCATACCGGGAGGCCACTTCTTCGCTGGAGGTGCAATCCACAAAAATGCTATTAGACAAATTCATGTCCTTCATTTTTTCATAGAAAGAACTGAAATCCATCGTTGTATCACTATTCTTCATCACGTCGACACAGGTATTCAATTGCAGTCCGTCCTCATCGAACAGCATTTTTTTACTATTAGCAACCGCCACGACTTTTACTTCCAACAGATTCTGTTTTGAAAGTTGTTGGAACTGCATGTCAATCATGGAGAGAAGTTCCTTACCAATGAGACCTGTCCCCACCAAAAAAAGATTAACCACTCGTTTATCTGAAAGGAAAAAGGCTTCATGTAAAACATTCAGCGCTTTGGCCACATCCGAGTCCCGGATCACGGCCGAGATATTCAATTCGGATGAACCTTGAGCAATGGCATAGACATTGACGCCGCTTTTGCCAAGCGCATAGAACATCCTTCCACTCGTTCCGGGGTTATGACGCATGTTCTCACCCACAATGGCTACAATCGCAAGGCCTGACTCCACTTGTACAGGGTCCATTTCACTTTCTCTTATTTCATATATGAATTCCTTTTCAATAGCATTCTTAGCACGCGCATAGGACACACTTTCTACAGCCAAACAAATCGAATGCTCTGAAGATGCCTGACTGATAAGAATGACATTGACATTTTCTCTGGCTAATGCTCCAAACAAACGCATGGAGACGCCCACCACACCCTGAAGACTGGTACCTTGCACACTCAGAAGGCTGAGGTTGCTCATGGAAGAAATACCTTTAATGATCAGCTCTTTTCCATTTCCTTCTTCGCAGATGACCGTGCCTTCAAAAGAAGGATTGAAAGTATTTTTGATCCAGATGGGAATCTTATTCATCATCACCGGCTGCATCGTAGAAGGAAATATCACTTTGGCGCCGAAATGTGAGAGCTCCATTGCCTCGTGATAGGTCATTGTATGAACGGTGAATGCTTTCTTCACCTTGCGCGGATCGGCAGTCATCATACCGTTCACGTCGGTCCAGATTTCCAGCGATGACGCATGAAGTGCCGCGGCCAGGATGGCGGCAGTATAATCAGAGCCACTTCTGCCCAGGGTGGTTGTCTCCCCGCTCTCGGAAGAAGCAATAAATCCTGTCGTCACCTGAAGATCGGTGTGAAACTTAAAGTGCTGTCGAATCAATTTATTGGTAGTTTCAAAATCCACTTTGCCATGACCAAAGTGATTGTCGGTACGGATGACCAATCGTGTGTCCAAAAATTCACAGATTATGTTATGATCCAGAAAGGCTTCGTTGATAATGTAGGCCGAGAGGCGTTCACCAAAACTCATCACAAAGTCCAGCATCCGCAGAGTCCTCTCTTTTACCAAATAGATACCATGGATCACATCTTCCAATTCATTGATCATGGTTTTTACATTGGCCAGGATGCTACTTTGCCTTTGAATGTTCACCAAATGGCGCACCGCCTCAAGGTGGCGATCCTCCAGATGTTTTAGATTGGGTCTATAATGATCATCGCCCTGTAGGGCCTGATCACTCAGTTGAATGAGGGTATCAGTAACTCCGCCAAAAGCTGAGAACACAAGGACAATTTGTTCCCCTTCCAGATAGGGGCGAACAATTTCTATAACTGACCTGATCCGTTCCGGAGTGGATACGGAAGAACCTCCGAATTTTATGACTTTCATGACACGGATTAAATTAAGAATTGAGAAAACAACCTGAGTCTTGTCTGGGTTGATTTAAAAAAGTATTACAAAGGGGAAATGAAATAGTCTGGGAGCTACCCCGTAATGGTAATTGTAGAGGTCGTAAAAAGATGTGCGGAAAGGATGTTCATAACCATTAACTCTGGCAAATACGTACAGTGGACACTGGATTGCAAATTATTTTCATGATTTTTACCATTAATTAAGGCTTACTAACATTTAATAGGGAATTCTCGCTTAAATCTTAAGTCGTAAATTTTAAATCTTAAATCGTAATGACCCGCAAGAAGAAGACACCGTCAGAGTCAGCCGTCAACATGACTGAGCTTGTACTCCCCAATGACACCAACACACTCAACAACCTCATGGGAGGGCGCCTAATGCAATGGATGGATATTGTGTCGGCCATCGCGGGGCAGAAGCATTGCAACAGCATCGTAGTAACCGCTTCGGTGGATAATATCTCCTTTCGTTCTCCAATCCAATTGGGCAACGTTGTAACACTGAGGGCCAAGGTGACCAGGGCATTCAATTCATCGGTAGAAATCCGTATTGAAGTGGATGCGGAAAATATTCCGGAGGGAAAAAAAGTGGCGAGCAATTCAGCCTATTTTACTTTTGTGGCGGTGGACAAAAACGGACATCCGGTCGAGATCCCTGAAGTAGTACCTGAGTCCGACGAAGAGAAAGTTATGTATGAAGGGGCGCTCCGCAGGAGACAATTGCGTCTGGTCCTCTCCGGTAGAATGAAACCTCAAGAAGCCCATGAGTTGAAATCTCTTTTTGCAATCAAGGAAAGCTGATGAAAGATGCAATTTTTCAATCGATCTACGCCGAAGAGGTTTATAACATTGCTTCTCCCGTAATGGTAGTGATCGGCGAGCCCTGGAACCAATTAACAGAAGATCAAAAAAATCTCCTTTCCAATATCCTCACCGCAGTCAGACAATCCTTGGATTCCGTGAGGGTGCTTCATCAACCGCACTTCAACGTCTCTAAATGGAGCGTAAAGCCGTCGAGAATAATAGCCTTTGTTGACCCACCGAAAGGCCTGATTCCTTATGAGGTAATCCAAACCGGTGAGACCGCCATTCTCTTTTCTGATCCCCTGGCTCAATTAATCGCCGATGACGTCAGTAAGCGAAAACTTTGGAGTGCCCTAAAAAGCCTTTTTCAGGCCTAGGGTGACCTTTTTGGTTATATTTTGCCTTCTTCTATCTTTGCGGAACTTTTTAGATGCCCTGGTATAGCAAGGCATATTTATTAATAAACCTGATCATTAAATCTGTATGCAAAATCTTCTCTATTATTTACCCCTTTTCGGAGTGTTGGGGTTGTTGTATGTCGTTTGGAAAAGTGCCTGGGTAACCAAGCAGGACGCCGGCACCGACAAGATGAAAAAAATTGCCGGACACATTGCGGATGGCGCAATGGCTTTCCTGAAAGCTGAGTACAAAGTCCTATTCATTTTCATCATCTTAGTTGCCACCCTTTTGGCATTGACGGCAGACAAGGAATTATCGCATCCTATCGTTGGACTATCTTTCATATTAGGTGCCTGCTGTTCCATACTTGC
>JAYWDP010000293.1:0-5116 GCA_043779775.1 Cyclobacteriaceae bacterium | reverse complement strand
CATGAATCCAATATTCGTCGGTAAGATTCGGACCTATCGTACTGCCTCCACCGTCATTGCGATGGCATGACCCGCAGTTGTTACTAATAAAAACTGTTTTACCCTTGGAGATAATGTCTTCGTCTTTCGCATAGACCAATGTATTCTCATCAATGGCTTCCTGAGGTTGCGATGCTCTGTATGCCCTGACCTGTTCTTCTACCACCGTCAATTCGTTTTCATATTCACCGATTGATAAAGGCATTGAATTCGAGATATGATATACGATCAGATAAACCACCGCCCACACAATAGTCGAATAAAACAGCCATTTCCACCAGGGCGGCAGATGATTGTCTAATTCACGGATGCCGTCATAGCTGTGGCCCAGATCAATATCTTTTTCCTTTTCCACCGGCACGAATGCATTTAAGTCTTGCCATATCTTTTGCCACCAGGATGGGTTGGGTGCATAGGCCAAACCCAGCTTCTCAGCTCTTTCCCTCTCCGTCTGCTGCACCATCACATTCAATACGCGCAACAAGTAAACGGCCACAACCAATACCAGTAAAATGGTGATCACTACCATCGCTGTCACGACCATCAGCGGCATGAGCGGATGATTAAAAGGGTCGTCCAAAAAACTTGCAGGCAGCGCAACTACTTGTGCCCATGTGGTCTTACCTGGGATCCCAAGAAAAATCGACATCATGGCGATTCTCCTCAGACTTCCCGAATCCTTGCGGGGGTAGTTACAGCACTGCGGGTGGCGCTCAAAATATTTTATTATTGACCCGCCTTGTTCGTGATCGTTCATAGTTTTTTCAGGTTTTTAGATTCCTTTTTCGTCGTCGGAAGATCATCGTCCAACGGAAGGCTTTTCATTTTTTCAATAAAAACTTTATCGACATCAAATACCCACCACAAAAGGCATAGAAAAAAAAGGAAAAAGATGACAAAAGAGATGACGGGCCATATGGCTATGTTTTCGATGTTTTGAAGGATATCCTTATACATAATCAGATATTTTTTTACTCGTTATTTTTCCGCCATTTTCTGAACCTTGATATCTTTTCCCAATCGCTGTAAATACGCAATGAGGGCGACTATCTCAACATCGGGGGCTACTTCGATGCCATCAACCTTTAAATTGGCAGTAATTTCAGAGGCTTGCTTGTCCAGGTCATCATTGGCGGTGTTCTCGTAATCTGTTTCATAGGGCACCCCAATTTTTCTAAGCGCCCGGATTTTTCCACGGGTAAGATCCTTGTCGATAGTCTGTTCAAACAGCCATGGATAGGGCGGCATGATGGAGCCGGTCGAAACTGCATCCGGTGCCAACAAGTGGTTGTAATGCCAGGCGTTTGAGTATTTGCCGTTCATACGATGAAGGTCCGGTCCTGTACGTTTCGATCCCCAGAGGAACGGGTGATCATAAACGAATTCTCCTGCCTTGGAATATTCCCCATAGCGTTCCGTCTCAGAACGGAAGGGGCGCACCATTTGCGTATGGCAATTCACACAGCCCTCGCGGATGTAAATATCCCGTCCATGAAGTTCAAGGGGCGTATAAGGTTTCACACTTGAAATAGTAGGGATGTTTGACTTGATGAGGAACGTGGGGACCAATTCTATAATGCCTCCAATCAGGATGGCGACGAGGGCTAATACTGTAAACAACATAGGCTTATGTTCCAGCACCCGATGATGCCATCCGCCGGAACTTGCTACATACTCTTTGCTGAGAGGCGCGGCTTCCGTTTCTTCGTTAGCAATAAATTTTCCCTGATAGGCTGTCTTAATCAGGTTGTAGGTCATAATAATGGCTCCTGTCAGGTAAATTGCCCCGCCCATAGCCCGAAGCATGTGAAGCGGTAATATCTGCACGGTGGTCTCAAGAAAGTTTTTATATACCAGAAAGCCTTCAGGATTAAATTCCTTCCACATCAGACTTTGCACCACACCCGACACATACATAGGCAAGGCATAGAAAATAATTCCCAAGGTGCCGAGCCAGAAATGCAGGTTGGCCAGTTTGATAGAATATAATTTAGTACTCCACATCCGTGGGACCATCCAGTATAGCATGCCAAAGATTAGAAACCCATTCCATCCCAAGCCGCCAACATGAACGTGTGCCACGATCCAATCGGTAAAGTGGGCAATGGCATTTACATTTTTAAGAGAGAGCAGCGGACCTTCAAGGGTCGCCATACCATACGCCGTTACGGCCACTACCATAAATTTCAGTACCGGTTCCTCGCGTACTCTGTCCCACGCTCCACGCAACGTCATCAATCCGTTCAGCATACCACCCCAGGAAGGAGCGATGAGCATGATGGAAAACACGACACCCAGGGATTGAGCCCAGTCGGGAAGAGAAGTATAAAGCAAGTGGTGAGGGCCTGCCCATATGTATAAAAAAATGAGGGACCAGAAGTGTATGATCGAAAGTCGATATGAAAAAACCGGTCGGTTTGCCGCTTTCGGAAGGAAGTAGTACATCATTCCCAGAAAAGGTGTGGTGAGAAAAAATGCCACGGCATTGTGGCCATACCACCATTGTACGAGGGCGTCCTGAACGCCGGCGTACCAGGAATAGCTTTTAAATAATGTCACCGGCATCTCAAATGAGTTTACGATGTGCAGAACGGCAACGGTGACAAACGTGGCGATATAAAACCAAATGGCGACGTACATATGACGTTCCCTCCGCTTCAGAATGGTACCGATCATATTTAATCCAAATACTACCCATATCAGTGCAATCGCGATGTCAATCGGCCATTCCAATTCTGCATATTCCTTTGAGGTCGTAAATCCCAATGGCAGGGTGATGGCAGCAGCGAGAATAATCAATTGCCATCCCCAGAAGTGAATCCAGCTAAGACCGTCGCTGAACATACGCGCCTTCAATAGCCGCTGCATGGAATAATAAACCCCTGCAAACATGGCATTCCCCACGAACGCAAAAATAATGGCGTTGGTGTGGAGTGGCCGGATGCGGCCAAAAGTGGTATACTGAAGGTCAAAATTGAAAACCGGGTAGAACAACTGGATTGCAGCTGTTAGACCCACCAACATTCCCACCAACCCAAAGGTGACCGTGGCAATGATGAATGCTTTTACTATTTTGTTGTCGTAGCTGAATCTCTCAAGTTCCATGGGCAGATAGGGTTAGTGTTATTTTATAGACTTAAAAATAGAAGCAATGAAAACTTCTAATTATGACACATGCTGGCATAAAAAATGACTTTTATCAGGTATGTGGGTAGTCGAAGCCTCTCTTCTACACCAAAGCGAACTGAATGCCTTGAAACCGTTTTAATCCTTCTTTTCAGAAATATTCTCAGATTTTTCTGTAACCTCTTTATCATCAAACAGCATTCTGACCGAAGGCGTATAGGTATCATCATACTGACCACTCCTGACATTCCAGAAAAAAAGAAACAGAAAGGTAATGGCTATGGAGAGGCTGATGAAGATCAATAAAATTATAATGGTCATGGTCAATATTCTGTTTGCTCAAATTGATAACTTCTGAAACGATCAAAGGCCGCTTTGTCCAGCGACTCCCGTTGGTTGGGGTGGGCAATCTCAATAAGTGCCTTGGCGCGTTGCCGCATATTCTTTCCATACAGGTACGCCACGCCATATTCCGTCACAATATAATGAGCATTCCCTCGCGTGGTAACGACGCCTGCGCCAGGTTTCAGCAATGGTACGATCCGTGAGATTCCTTTCAGTGTGGTGGAGGGCAATGCGATAATCGGCTTGCCACCTTCCGACAAGGAGGCCCCTCGCATAAAATCCATTTGGCCGCCAACACCTGAATAGTGGTACGTACCAATGGAGTCAGAACAAACCTGGCCCGTGATATCAACTTCGATAGCGCTATTGATGGCCGTAACTTTCGGATTCGTACGGATGACCGAGGCGTCGTTCACATAATCAATCCCAAGCAGGGCAATGGATGGATTGTCATCAACAAAGTCGTACAACTTTCTGGTACCCAGAACAAAGGAGGCGACGGTTTTTCCACGATATTTCTTTTTGTGCTGATTGGTAATCACACCGTTCTCAATCAACGGTATGATACGGTCTGAGAACATTTCAGTATGAACACCCAATTCTTTATGATTAGACAAGCTGGCAAGGGCCGCATCCGGTATGGAGCCAATGCCCATCTGTATGGTGGCACCGTTCTCTACCAGCTCCGCACAATATTTTCCAATGCGCATGGTAATATCAGTAATCTTTTCACTGAAGAGTTCAGGTAATTCCTGTTCTCCATGAACAAGTGCTTGGAATGAACTGATTTTCAACACGCCGTCTCCCAACGTCCTTGGCATCCTCGGATTGACCTGGGCGATTACATGTTTAGCGCTCTTGACTGCTGCCAACGCTGCGTCTACAGAAACACCCAGAGAACAATATCCATGTCGGTCAGGTTTTGAAACTTGTACCATAGCCACATCCAGGGGAAGAATTTTTTTGATGAATAATCCGGGAACTTCACTAAGGAAAATCGGGATGTAATCTCCCCTTCCTTCATTGACCGCTTCCCGCACGTTTTTGGAAACAAAAAGCGAATTGATCCGGAAGTTTTCCTTGTATTTTGGATCGGCAAAAAGCGCTTCACCCTGCAAACTGGCGCTGACTAACTCCAAATCCCAAAGCTCACTGGCCCGCTCCGTCATTTTCTTCAGCAAGTAATGGGGTGTAGCGGCTCCTCCATGGACATAAACCCGGTCACCCGGTTTTATAATTTTTACAGCTTCTTCACCAGAAATATATTTTTCCATAAATAAAATTATTTATCTGAGCTTATTTTTCGTGTTACATAGTTCACAGCCATTGTTGAAAAACTTACCACACTGATACTGCTTACCGGCATGAGCACCGCCGCTACCAGAGGCGTCAGGTGACCCGATACGGCTACGGTCAGTGCAATCGAATTATACAGAAATGAGATGATAAATGCAGTTTTTAAAATAATAGTGGAGGTCATTGCCAGTTTGAGGAACTTGTCCAAAGACTCCATCTGATCACCTCTTAAAATTCCGTCACAGGCCGGTGTGAAGATGCCGGTGTCATCCGTCACAGCAATGCCTACATCACTTTGTCTGAGAGCACC
>JAYWDP010000292.1:0-13851 GCA_043779775.1 Cyclobacteriaceae bacterium | reverse complement strand
CAATCGAACGCCACCGCAATCAAAGAACCCTAATCCCGGAGGCGCTTTAAAGAGAAAACGCATTCCCAATGCGTCACGATAAAAAATTATTGCCTTATTAATATCCCGAACGGGAATCGCAATTTGACCAATTTGATTTAACGAGGTGTTCATATAGAAGCAAAGTTAATCTATTAGGTTCTCATAACTATTTGAAAGTCCACATTTTAAAATAGTGGAAAAAGTTCAAACCTTTGAGGTGTCTAAATCTTAAAAGAATGAGCCTCTTCCGCAGAAACAAAAATAGAAACCGAAAAGGTCGCAAAAAATCCAGCATTAAACATCTAAGGTCTGCGTCTTACCTCTAACCTCAAATCTCAAACCTCCGGCTCCTGCTGACTCAAACAATGAAAACTGCCGAGTCCCCAGATGATGTCCGTTGAATCGATACCGATGACTTCATGTTGGGGCATCGCCCGTTTCAGAATCTCCAAAGCTCTATGATCATTTTTATCCCGGAATGTGGGGATGATCACATAGCGATTGCAGATATAAAAATTTCCGTACGAAGCGGGAAGCCGTTGACCCTCGTATACAACCGGCAATGGCATCGGCAGCTCGACAATGTTCAGAAGCTTTCCATTCAGTAATCTCATTTTTTTTAGTGTCTTGAGATTGGCCTGAAGTAGTTCATAATTTTCGTCCGACGTATTTTCTTCCACTACCGTAACAACCGTATCCTCATTTACAAACCGTGTGATATCATCAATATGCCCATCGGTGTCATCACCTACAATGCCATCACCCAACCATAATACCTGGTCCACTCCATAGTAATTCATGAGGTAGTCTTCAATCTGTTTCTGACTTAATTCCGGATTACGGTTTTTATTCAGCAAACAGGAGGACGTAGTAAGGAGGGTGCCAGCTCCGTTAAAGTCCACGGATCCCCCTTCCATGATAATGCCAGGATTAAAAACGGGAAGATTTAAATCCTTTCCTATCCGCGTTGGAATCACATCATCCAAATCGTAGGGCGGATATTTGCCACCCCAGGCATTATATCCCCAATCGACGATAGCTTTCTTTTTTTCTTTTCGATTTACCAAAAAGGCGGGTCCATGATCGCGGCACCAGGCATCATTCGTTGGATTGAAATGAAATTGTACCTGGGAAAGATTGACACCTGCCAATGTCAAAAGATCAATGGCTTTGGCTTTCATCGTGTTATCCACAACATTGATATTCACCATTTCAGATTGTGCCAGCATCTTCACAAAAAAAGAATAGGCTGGATAGATGGATTGTATTTTCCCCGGCCATGAAGCCTCCTTGTGCGGCCAACTCAACCAGGTGGACTTGTGTCTTTCAAACTCTGCTGGAAAGTGATACCCGAGTTGCTTGGGAGAATCCTTCATCTAATAATTAAAATATATTTTTAGTGTAGCTTAATATTGTTAGACACTCCGCTGCAACCACCGATTACTGAATACTGATTACCGAATACTGATTACCCTTTCTTCTCAACTTCTCACTTCTCCCCAACATCATCAATATACCTCCTCAAAATCGGCCCATAAGAATCAATCCTACGGTCTCTGAGAAATGGCCAGTGAGTGCGATACCGGTCGCTCTTGTCCATGTCGAGTTCTTCGATGTGAACAGTTTCCTGATCATGAGGTGCCTGGTACAGCAGTTTTCCGAATGGATTGGAGATAAAGGATCCTCCCCAGAACTTCATAGGTCCTTCATTTCCGACGCGATTTACAGAGACCACATAAACACCATTGGCTACAGCGTGCGATCGCTGGATGGTCTGCCAGGCGTTGTACTGCTCTTCATTGGTAGCGGCATCCTGGCTGGCGGCCCAACCGATGGCGGTAGGATAGAAGAGTATTTCAGCGCCCATCAGGGAAGTGATGCGGGCTGCTTCCGGATACCATTGGTCCCAGCAGATCAATATTCCAATGGAAGCATATTGAGTCTTAAAAATTTTGTAACCAAGATCACCTGGTGTAAAATAAAATTTCTCGTAATACCCAGGGTCATCCGGAATGTGCATTTTGCGGTACTTGCCCAGGTATTCTCCATCGGCATCGATGACAGCGGTCGTATTGTGATAGAGGCCTTCGGCTCTTTTTTCAAAAAGTGAGGCAATAATTACAACCTTGTATTCTTTGGCCAATGGACTAAGGAAAGTGGTAGATGGCCCAGGAATGGATTCGGCCAGTTTAAAGTTATCGTGGTTTTCCTCATCACAGAAATACAAGGAGGTGAACAATTCTTGCAAACAAATGATTTGAGCCCCTTTTTTAGCTAGTTCTATGATTTTAGGTTTTACCTTTTCAAGGTTTTCAGAAGGCACACCACTGCATGACATCTGGATAATTCCAATATTAACTATTCTGCTCACGGTGTAATATTTTACCAAATATAAATCCTTATTCATCAAAAATGACTTTCCTCACCACGCAAAAGGATATGTCTTTGCCCGTTGCAATCGATTGATTTATTTCATTTTAAATACGGCAATCCTTATTTTGCATTTCAATTCGAATAAAATCCAAATACTATGCCCCAGTCTACTTTCTCTAAAAGCTCCTATCAGGTCAAGCACGCTGAATTATTGGAATGGGTGAATCAGATGGTCAGTATTTGCCTGCCTGATGATGTGCGTTGGTGTGATGGCTCAAAAGGGGAGTATGATGAATTGTGTGAAAAGCTGGTACAAAGAGGAACCTTCGTTCGTTTAAATCCGGCCAAGAGGCCCAACAGTTATGCGTGTTTCTCAGATCCGAGCGATGTAGCGCGTGTGGAAGACCGAACTTATATATGCAGCCGGTGGAAAGAGGATGCGGGCCCGACCAATAACTGGGTGGATCCAAGGGAGATGAAGCCGAAACTCAAAAAACTTTTTGATGGCTGCATGAAAGGCCGGACATTATACGTAATTCCTTTCAGCATGGGACCTGTAGGTTCACCACTTTCACACATTGGAGTTCAGATTACAGATTCCGAATACGTTGTGGTGAATATGCACATTATGACCCGCGTCGGAAAAAAAGTGATGGATGTATTGAAAACGGATGGTGAGTATGTAAAATGTTTGCATTCGGTTGGCGCTCCACTGGCAGCCGGTCAGAAGGATAGCAAATGGCCCACCAATCCTACTATAAAATATATTGTGCACTATCCGGAGGACCGCGCCATTGCTTCCTATGGTTCAGGATATGGCGGTAATGCCTTGTTGGGGAAAAAATGTTTTGCTTTGCGCATAGCTTCTTCCATGGCGCGTGAGGAAGGGTGGCTGGCCGAGCACATGTTAATTTTGGGTGTTCAAAATCCGGAAGGAGAGAAGACCTATGTTGCGGCGGCTTTCCCCAGCGCCTGCGGAAAAACCAATTTTGCTATGCTCATTCCACCGGAAGATTTAAAGGGCTGGAGGATTACTACGGTTGGTGATGATATTGCATGGATAAAGCCTTCCAAAGACGGAAAGCTTTACGCCATTAATCCTGAGGCAGGATATTTTGGTGTAGCCCCAGGCACGAATGTCAAGACGAATCCAAATGCCATGGCTGCCATTTCCAGCAACACGATCTTCACAAATGTAGGTGTAACAGCAGACGGTGATGTATGGTGGGAGGGAATGTCTAAAGAGCCCCCAAAAGATTTAACTGATTGGCATGGACAAAAATGGGATCCTGCAAGCGGTAAACCTTGTGCCCATCCAAATGCACGCTTCACAGCACCTGCGTCACAGAATCCATGCCTGGATCCGTCATGGGAAGAACCCAACGGCGTGCCGATCGGAGCATTTATTTTTGGTGGACGCCGAAGTACTACGATACCCTTGATTTATCAGGCTCACAACTGGAACGCGGGCGTTTACCTCGCCGCCACGATGGGCTCCGAAACAACAGCGGCTGCCTTTGGAGAAGTAGGGAAAGTAAGAAGGGATCCTTTTGCCATGTTGCCATTCTGTGGATATCATATGGGTGAATATTTTAATCACTGGCTCCAGTTTGGCCGCAACATTCCCAACCCGCCAAGAATATTCGGAGTCAATTGGTTTCGCAAGGATGAAAAAGGAAATTTTCTCTGGCCGGGATTTGGTGAGAATACCCGGATATTGAAATGGATTGTGGAGAAGATTCACGGTAAATCCAATGCCGTTGAAAGTCCCATTGGATGGATGCCTCATTATGATGATATTGATTGGAAAGGTTCTGATTTTACCAAGCAGCAATTTGATGCCATTATGGACGTTGACCGGGAAGCCTGGAAAAGAGAGTTACTCGAACACGCTGAACTATTTGAACGGATGTACGACAAACTCCCTAAAGAATTCATTTTCATGCGAGAGCTTTTGCTTTCAAGTTTGTGGCGCTCGCCGGAGAAGTGGAGGCTTGAACCCGAAGTAGTCGATTGATACATTGAGAAGCCCTGGGAGTGATCCTGGGCTTTTTTTATGGCTTGGCGTATTTGCCTAACTAAATTAATAAGCCTACTTTGACAATTGCTATACCAGGTGATTTTTGGTAGGTCTCAGTTTGAGGACTAAAGTCCCATTGATAGTAAGTTTTATTGCCACGGCCTTAAGGCCGTGGCAATAAGGTGATAAACTTCGCGGGCTTTAGCCCTAACAAAAATCATTTTGGGATAAGGCATTTTCTATTTAAAATGTCATGAATGAGTTTACGTGACCACCTGACTTCTTTGCGTACGGGCTTTTCAAATTCATTTTGGATTGCCAATACGCTGGAACTTTTCGAGCGACTTGCCTTCTATGGATCCAAAGCTGTGCTTACCGTATTCCTCGCCACGAAGGTCGGCTTACAGGAAGAAGCAGGAACTTTAGCCGGCCTTTTTTCAGGGGTCATTTATTCACTACCCATTTTAGCTGGCGTCCTGGTGGATCGGTATGGGTTTAGAAAAACGCTCATTACCTGTTTCGGAATCTTCACCATTGGCTACTTCCTGATCGGCATGGCAGGCATGGGCTGGAGTCAGGAGATAGTTAACGTCGTTGGAAAAAGAACCTATGTGATCAGTGTTTTGCTGTTGACAGCTATTGGCGGTTCGCTGATAAAGCCCTGTATTGTCGGCACCGTAGCCACCACCTCCAAAGAAGAAACCAGGAGCCTGGGTTATTCAATATATTATTCTCTGGTAAATTTAGGCGGTGCCATAGGGCCTATCCTGGCTCTACAAGTTAGGGAAGATTGGGGAATTGAATACGTGCTGGTCATGTCTTCATTTACTTCGTTACTGCTTTTCATTGGTACCATTCTTTTCTTCAAGGAGCATGAATCCAGTAGCATGAATGCTGAACGGAGAACCTTCGGGAAAGTATTCGCGGATATGCTGTTGGTGTTTGCCAATTTTAGATTTATAAGTTTCCTGGTAATTTTTTCGGGCTTCTGGATAATGTTCTGGCAGATATTTTATCTCCTGCCATTTTATGCTACCGATGTCCTTCATTTTGAACAATTTGAAATTCTGGAGACGATAGATGCCTGGGGCATTATCGTGTTCAGCCTGGTGATGTCTGCACTGGCAAAAAAAATGAAACCCTTTTCAGCGATGATATTAGGATTTGTTATGGCCAGCCTGTCGTGGATAATCATTGGTGTCGTTGGAACTGTGACATCGGTTGTGGTGGGTGTAGGTTTATATGCTTTGGGTGAAGCAACCCAGGCTCCACGTTTTTATGAGTATGTTAGTACCCTCGCGCCAAGGGATCAGGTAGGAACTTTTATGGGTTTTGCTTTCCTGCCCGTGGCCATTGGTTCTTTCACTGCCGGTCCGCTTGCGGATTGGTTGCGGTTATCGTATTTGCAACAAGATCCTGCCATGATGTGGTACATTCTGGCTGGTATCGGCCTCGTATCAACTGCTCTTATGATTTTGTACAATCAGTTTTTAATAAAGAAGGAAGCTTAAATTTATTTTATGGAAAAATTCAAACCCTACGTTTCGCCGGAAGAGAACATGGCGGAGTTTACCCTGAAATCAATTCTGTTGGGTGCTTTCTTTGGAGTCGTTTTTGGTTCATCAACCGTTTATCTCGCGTTGCGGGCAGGTCTCACAGTGACCGCCTCCATTCCGATTGCCGTGATTGCTATAACACTGGGGAGAAAGCTTTTTAAAACCACCATTCTTGAAAATAATATTATTCAAACGACCGGCTCAGCAGGTGAATCCATTGCCGCCGGCGTTGCCTTTACCTTGCCGGGATTCTTGTTTCTATCAACGGGCGAAGATGGAGTAAGTGTTGGAGGTTCTTACTTTAATTACATAACCATACTGGTGCTTGCTGCCTTTGGAGGAATGCTGGGCACCACCATGATGATCCCTCTCCGTCGATCTCTGATTGTTAAAGAACATGAAAATCTTCCATATCCGGAAGGAACTGCCTGCGCATCGGTATTGCAGGCGGGAGAAAAAGGCGGAGTGTTTGCTCAGACAGCGTTTGCAGGAATGGGCATAGCATTGGGTTATGCCATGCTGCAGAAAGTCTTTCACGTCATAGCAGAAACACCTGCCTTTGTCACAAAGCAGGCTAATAAATTCTGGCCTTCGGCGACGATCAATGGCGAGATTACGCCCGAATACCTCGGCGTTGGCTACATCATTGGACCTAAAATTTCAGGTGTACTGGTCGCAGGTTCTGTGTTGGTATGGTGGGCGATGATTCCGCTGCTCGCTACACTGGTCAATCCCGAATTAATTGCCACTCAACTTATGAAGTTGGGCTACCTGACTGACATTGCTACGGCAGGAGGTAAGGGGGGCTGGGACCCAGTGACAAAATCATTTGCCAATCCCGCGTCTGCCATCTATTTCGCTTACATCCGGCAAATTGGTGCGGGTGCCGTTGCTGCCGGAGGATTTATCACATTGATGAAGACCCTGCCTACCATCTTCGGATCCTTTCGCGACAGCATAACCTCATTGAAAGAGAAAGGCGAGACCAGTATTTTACGTACCGATAGGGATTTGTCTTTCAAGGTTGTTATTATCGGCAGTCTTGCCCTGGTTCTGATGGTGATGATTCTACCTCATCAATTCATTCCGGGAGATGGCATTCTTCAGAAGCTTTTCATCGGAATATTAATGGTCGTATTCGGGTTCTTTTTTGTTACCGTGGCCAGCCGCATTGTGGGTTTAGTAGGCACCAGTAACAGTCCCATTTCCGGGATGACCATTGCAACCCTGATGGGAACGTGTTTGATTTTTACTTCCATCGGATGGACAGGCAAATTGTATGAACCATTGGCGCTAATTGTTGGAAGTATGATATGTATTGCGGCCGCCAATGCCGGTGGAACCTCACAAGACTTAAAAACTGGTTTCCTGATCGGAGCCACACCGAAGTATCAGCAGATCGCACTTTTCATTGGAGCCATTGTTTCCTCCGTCGCCATCGGACTGATTGTTCAGGTATTGGATACCCCTACGACTGAAATGCTGGCGCAAGGAGTGAAGCACGCGATTGGCAGTGAGAAATTTCCTGCCCCTCAGGCAACCCTGATGGCAACCCTGACGAAAGGTATCCTTTCCTTTAACCTCGATTGGCAATACATCATCGTGGGGATTTTCATTGCCGTTACCCTTGAATTATGCGGCATTAAAGCGCTTGCCTTTGCCATTGGTCTCTATCTTCCTTTATCCACGACATTGCCTATATTTATTGGAGGTGCTGTTAAAGGATTTATTGACTGGAGGAAGAGCGCGCAGAAGAAGATCGAAGATGAATCTGAATTGAGTCGGGGAAATCTGTTTGCAACAGGGCTCGTGGCCGGAGGAGCAATTTTTGGCGTATTGGTGGCGGTATTGAATGTTTTCTTCTCCGATGCCATGCAGCGCGTCAATTTTGAACACACCCTGTCAGAGGCACTGGGTGTCGGTGGCTATTTTATTATGGGCACACTGTTCTTTGTTGGTATGCTGATGCTTCTATTCCGGGCGGCAACCAAAGACTGATATCACGAAGTCAGCCAGGGTTTAAAAATCTTGAGTACCCGGGTCTCTTCTTCGTTGACCCTTGCATCTGAATTGATGATGTCAAAGAGGTCAGCGTATAATTCTGCTTTCATTTCATTGCCCATGGAAGCGAATGAGGGCCATCCTTCTGTCAATAATTCTTCTGCCGCGGAGAACCCCAATTTTCGGTATTCAGCATCGAGTGTGTTGAGTTTTTCTTCTACGTGAGAATTTTCAGGAAACAACTCTTCCATTTTTTCAAGGATAGTCTCCCGCTCATTGGGATGTAGAGATCCATCCACAGAAGCAAGGTGTAAAAATAGAAAAAGTATGTAATCTTCCAGTTGATGAAAACGGTCCATGGATTTAATGCCTTTCTGAAAGTTAATTGGGAAATCGGATAATTAGAAATTTCATTGAGATATAAGTTAACAATCAATATCAGTTAGTTAACTAAGCCTGAATACATTTCACGCAAAGTACGCAAAGACTTATGTCCCCTAACCTTTTGCGCACTTTGCGTTTTCCTTTGCGTTTTTGCGTGAACCTTTTTTACCGAAATCTCGAATCGGATGGATAAAATAAAAAAACCCCGTTGCCGGGGCCTTCTTTTTGATTTCGAAAGGAGTATGACATTACATCATTCCACCCATTCCGCCACCGCCACCAGGCATTGAAGGAGCTTCCTTCTCTTCTTGTATTTCAGAAACGACTGCTTCCGTAGTTAGCAACAGACCAGCAATTGAAGCTGCGTTTTCGAGGGCCAGACGCGCTACTTTGGTAGGGTCAATGATACCAGCCGCGAAGAAATCTTCGTACTTGTTATCGCTGGCATTGTAACCGAAGTCCTTCTTGCCATCTTTTACTTTGTTGACAACCACAGAGCCTTCTTGTCCGGCGTTTTCCGCAATGGTTCTCAACGGTGACTCAAGGGCCAACCGGATGATATTGACACCCGTTGCCTGATCTTCGTTGTCGCCTACCAGTGTCTTGAGCGCATCAATGGCACGAATGTAAGCCACACCGCCACCGGGGATAATACCTTCCTGAACGGCAGCGCGGGTTGCATGTAATGCGTCATCAACACGATCTTTTTTTTCTTTCATTTCTACTTCGGTAACGGCACCGATGTACAGGATAGCTACACCACCGGAAAGCTTGGCAAGACGTTCTTGCAGTTTTTCGCGATCGTAGTCTGAAGTAGTTGATTCAATTTGAACTTTAATTTGATTGATACGACCATTGATTTCGGCTTTCTTGCCGGCACCATTCACTATGGTGGTATTGTCCTTATCAATATTGATTTTCTCAGCACGGCCGAGTGAATCGATTTTAGCATCTTCCAGTTTCATGCCAGTCTCTTCCGAGATCACCTTGCCTCCTGTGAGGACGGCGATGTCTTCCAGCATGGCTTTCCTTCTGTCACCGAAACCAGGTGCCTTCACCGCAGCGACCCGAAGCGCGCCGCGAATCTTATTAACGACTAAGGTAGCAAGTGCTTCACCTTCTACTTCTTCAGCAATTATCAAAAGCGGTTTGCCTGTTTGTGCTGTTGTTTCAAGGATGGGGAGAAGCTCTTTCATAGAAGAGATCTTCTTGTCGTAGATAAGAATGTAAGGGCTTTCCAGATCAGCCTCCATTTTCTCTGTATTGGTAACAAAGTAAGGGGAGAGGTATCCACGATCAAACTGCATACCTTCCACCGTTTTCACTTCCGTCTCGGTTCCTTTTGCTTCTTCTACGGTGATCACACCGTCTTTGCCAACTTTATCCATGGCCGCGGCAATCATTTTACCGATTTCGTGGTCGTTGTTGGAAGAGATGGTGGCAACCTGAGTGATTTCTTTGGATCCTTTGATTTCCTTTGATTGCTTCCTAAGGCTTTCAACGACGGCGTCAACGGCCTTGTCAATACCACGCTTCAAATCCATCGGATTAGCTCCGGCAGCGACGTTCTTAATGCCGTGCGCATAGATGGATTGTGCCAAAACGGTAGCGGTTGTTGTGCCATCACCGGCAGCATCGGCAGTCTTGGAAGCTACTTCTTTTACGAGCTGGGCACCCATGTTCTCAATAGGGTCTTTCAGTTCGATTTCTTTGGCCACTGTAACACCGTCTTTTGTGACGGCAGGCGAGCCAAACTTTTTGTCTAAGATGACGTTACGGCCTTTGGGACCGAGGGTAACTTTTACTGCATTGGCCAATTTATCTACGCCTTTCTTAATCCTGTCGCGGGCCGCGGTATCGAATGTAATTTCTTTTGCCATAAGTTGTAAATGATTTATTTGATTTGATTAGATCGTTCCGAAGATGTCGGAATTGCGCATAATAAGATAGTCTTTTCCGTCAATGGTTATTTCGGTTCCGGCATATTTGCCGTAAAGAATACGCTCGCCAACTTTCACGGTTACCGGCTTGTCTTTAACACCTTCGCCAACGGCAATTACTTTACCTTTTTGGGGCTTTTCTTTAGCAGTATCAGGGATGATGATGCCGGAAGCTGTCTTTTCTTCTGCCGCTGCAGGTTCTACCAGTACGCGGTCTTCATTGGGTTTGAAATTGATTTTAGCCATATGGGTTTAGAGTTAAATATTAATAATTATTATAACTGACCCGCTTGTGTCGATTTTCATGCCAAAGGTGGCTTTCTGACAATTTGGGTAAGATTTGGCGCGAATATAACATCTCAGGGCACAACAATTACTCTTAGTGTCAGTATTCATTGAAAAAATGGCAGTTTAACGGCCTCCTCATTTTTTCGTATAATTTAGTAGCTAATCTACGCCTATGGACAACCTGAAAGACAACTGGCTCACCGATGGCCTCATCGACCTGGAGTACAAGAAATATATGCTTCTCGCTTATTTAAAGAAGGTTAGAGAGTCTTTCGGGAGGATTGAGCTTTATCCGCATCTGTCTGACCTGGTTTTTCATTATAGGAATCTGGTTGCGCTTAGGGAAAACAAGGCCCTCATTTTTGAGTCTTTTCCAAAAGAACTTTCACTGGAGAACCTCAAGATGTTGGAATTAAATTACAAGAAGATGATTGAGGATGACATCGTCATGCAGGAGATTGAATCAATCATGGAGTTTGCTGTTCCCCAGTTAAAAGATTCAATGGAAGAAGGCTCTACGATTTATGAATTTGTAGAATCAAAGTGCCAACTCTCGCCTGTGGGTGTCGTGCCGCTTTATTCAAATGAAGGATACATGTTTATCACACAGCCTCCTGAAAATGAAACGGAGGTATTTCGTTACCAGATTACGGTATATCAAAACAGTTTGGAGCCAATGCGCGGATTACAAACTCAGCATGTTTACACTACGCGTTATAACTATTCCAATACGTACGAGCAGATGAAACTGACATTGATTCGTCAATATTCAGATTTGCCTAATCCGGCAGCTTTTCTCGTTTTGTCAAAAATGAAATTTCCCTATTTGCAGACCCTGGTACCGGTTGCAAAAAGATTGCTTGTGAAGCATCTCACAAAACCCGAATAGCGTTTCTTTTATTTGTTAGGCGCGGTCGACGTCGTGTCCACCTTTTTCAGAGCTGGAGTTGCCGGCAAGGTTTGCTGTTCTTTGGCCCTGTCCAGCAATTCATCGGATGCATTGGCAACATTGGGTGTTGCAAAGTTGGTCGACAGGGTAAATACCATTACAGAAATAGCCAGGCCCCAGGTGAGCCGTTCCAGGAGGTCACCGGTCTTTTTTACACCAATCAGGTTGCTTGCGCTGCTGCCGCCAAATTGGCTGGACAATCCTCCTCCTTTGGAGTTTTGGGCTAAAACCACAAGCACCAGCAGAATGGCTGCGAAAATTGTAAGGCTAATGAACAAAGTATACATAAGTTAATTTTTCAATCTGTCAATTTGAGTGGCAAAGTAAGCCTTTTTCTGTGGAAACTTCCAAATCAACTTCTTGAGGACCTCAATGGCCTTGTCCTTTTTGCCCTGTTTAAGCAGGATGTCAACCAGGGTTTCCGAGACGATATTATCGCTAAACATGCCTGAGTCTTCGGAGAGATCGGGGGCAGATTCGGTCGGCTTTGCTTTCGGAATCGTTGGCTGGATTTTAATAAACTGGTCAATGATTTCGTTTTGTTCCTTTTGTTTTGGATTTTCTACCTTAAGCTTCTTCTTCGTTGACTTGATCTCTTCAATCAAGGGATCGGTCACGGGCTCTTTAATAGGCTTTGTTTTGGCCTTTAAATTTGTATCTCCGCTGCCTGATTTTTGGAATTCCAAAATGCTTATTTCAAATTCTCTTTTTAGCCTTTGAAGTTTTTCTAACTCATGGTAAATGTCGTTTCGTAAGTCATCACCGGATAATGAGATTTTATCAAGTACCGGCGCAGTAACTTCCAGTTGCTCACTTTCTTCCTCTTTTGTTTCAGCTAAAAGGACGACATCTTCAATGACTGGTAACGGTTCTGGTTCCAGGGTAGGGAGGGTGAGTATTCTTTCCTGCCTGGGAGCCGTCATAACATGTTTGAGAACTCCACGTTCGGTTGAATAAACGGCTGCGTAGTGGAGCATTTTATCCTTGTCGGGATGATCTAGGTCCTGGGCTGCCCTTGCGTGTAAAAGGTTAATGATCTGACAGTAGGGATATTGATGTGAAAGTCCCTTAATACTCAAGTATTCATCCTCAGTAAGACAAGTATAGTTTTTTACAATTGAGTTGAAGCCGGAGGTATCCATCCAAGGGAATAGGTTGAATAGTAAAACTAATGCAAAATACGAGAGTGTACAAATTGCTGATTCCTACCAATTTGCAACGGTGGCATTAAAGATATCAATCAGGATTTGGTTGAAGATCTTTTTCTCCAGATCCTCTTCTATCACTGTAAAATTCTGGCTATTGTCAAAGTCTGCGTAAAAGCTGAAGGTGCGATCCTTGAAGCTGTTCTTGGGTTCGGTAGTATCTTCATACGTAATTTTTACGCCGATGGTGAGACGTGAAAGGGCAGCGGTATTGGCTGCATTTGGGTCGTTTGAAACGACGGGGGCGACCGGGTTTATCCGATATTCTGAGATGATACCCTCCAGGTGCAATTCTCCGTTTTCGGGTATTACTTTCAGGCTTGAATTCTGTTGATAGTAATCTTTGAGTTTGTTGGTGAAAGTTTGGCCGATATTTCCTGGTGCCAGGTCAGTATTATTAAAAAACTGATCGATGGCAATTGTTTTGGCGGTTGTGGCTGCACCTGACATGGAATACACACCGCAACGCTGACTGATGATGCCCGTCAATAAAAATAGAATGGCGATCCTAATCTTCAAGTTCGTACTCTTTGATTTTGCGATACAGGGTACGCTCTGAAATGCCCAAATCCCGTGCCGCATATTTTCGTTTATTGTTGTTTTTACGCAGCGCGCGCATAATCAATTCCTTTTCCTTCTTTTCAATAGAAAGTGAATCGTCTGCTGCCTCATGGCTAATGTCCTGGACTTCCGATGGCTCATCCGGAGTGGTGCTGTTGCCATTGATATTTAAAACGACGTGCTCTGAAGTGCCATTTCTTGCAGGTTGCGACTCGGTAAATAAATTCGGATTTTCCTGGATAATCTTTGCTGCATGAGAAGGGTTGCCGACACTTTCCAACACGATTCGCTTCAGATCATTCATTTCCTTGCGCATATCAAACAAGACTTTGTAGAGAATCTCCCTTTCAGAAATATCTTGACCTCCTCCTTCATGGTAAAGTGCCGGCAGACTCGATTCCCGTGGCAAATAATTTTGCAAAATTTCCCTGCTGATCTCCTTGTTGTCGCTGGAGAGAACCGAAATCTGATCAACTAAATTTTTGAGCTGACGGATATTTCCAGGAAACCGGTATTTCAATAAAACCTCCTTCGCTTCTTCGCTTAACGCAAT
>JAYWDP010000291.1:0-5142 GCA_043779775.1 Cyclobacteriaceae bacterium | reverse complement strand
TGGAAAAAACGATTTTTCATTCTGGGTACTTTCTTGTTTATTTTCTTATCGAATGAATTTATTGTCAATGAGGTCATGAGGGCCTGGGAAGTGAAAGCTACTCCTTTTAGCGAAATTCAAAAAAAGTACGAATACGGTGTCCTGTTGTCGGGAGCGGCTAAAATGGAAGTGGGGCCCCCAGATCGAGTTTATATCTCATCCGCAGCCGACCGGATCAATCATACGCTCCAATTGTATAAAATGGGATTCATTAAAAAGATCTTAATAACCGGAGGCAGCGGCAGATTAGTGGACATCGGTGAGCGTGAAGCCGATCAGCTTTCATCTTTGCTGCAGCTAATGGGTGTTCCTCAGGAAGATATTCTAACAGAAAATAATTCACGGAATACACATGAATCTGCCGAGGAGGTGAAGAAAATCCTCCAAGACAAGACGATCCCAGAAAAGTGTCTGCTCATCACTTCTGCCAATCACATGCGCAGGTCGCTGGGATGCTTCGCTAAAGCCGGCTGGCCGATGGATTCCTTCAGTACGGATTTTCTTGGTCACTACAGAAAATTCACATTTGATATTTTATTCATACCCAAGATTGAAGCTTTCAGCAACTGGCATGTATTGATAAAAGAATGGATTGGATACAGTACCTATTGGGTAGCCGGGTATATATAATCTCTGCTTGTCGTAGCTACTTTAATATTTCTTCTAACCGGAATTTTTCCCGATGAGAAAAGGCGAGAACATAAACGCAGTGCAATCTTGAATATCGAATGCTGAATTTTGAATGTCTCAGTTGCAGCGCACTTCGGAGTGGGTCCTGATAGCAATCGGGATGGGTGCTGGAAATTTGTCATTATTTAGAGAGTCGGGATCTCGCTTTCACGAATCAAGCCTATTCTTTCCGAAGCACCTGAAGCGGTGGGGTGGAAATAACCTCGCGAGAGTTGAACCAGCCAATGACCACGGTCAATAGCATTACAGCCCCACCTACCAGCAACAGATCAAGCCAGGCGACTCCAAGTTGTACTTCGAAAAAAAAGCGGCACAGAGCCCAACCTCCTGCCAACGATAGTATCATTCCTGTGAGGGCGGAGAACAAGCCCAGATAAGCATATTCGATCAGGGTGATTTGCATGATCTGGCGTGTTCTGGCTCCAATAGTCCGCAACAGAACATTTTCACGGATCCGTACAAACTTACTGTTCACTACGGCCCCGGCCAGGACTACAAGACCCGTGATGATGCTGAACAGGGCGAGGAACCGAATGACCACACTGATTTTTTTAAATAAATTTTCTACCGTACTCAGTACAAGACGCAAATCGATTAATGAAACATTGGGATATTGCATAACAAGTTCCTGTTGAAAACGGTTGCTTGCTTTCACATCACTTACATGAGTCGCTGCCACCCAGATTTGCGGCGCATGGTCAATAACTCCTTTGGGGAAAACAAAAATAAAATTAGGCGGGTCTTTGGGCCACTCAACCTTTCTTATCCCGCTGATTTTGGTACGAAGGGCAACCCCCTGCATGTCAAACACCAGGGAGTCTCCCACATCCAAGTGTAAAGTTTCCTGCATCCCCTCCGAAATAGTAACAAAAACAGAATCCTTTTGTCCGGGTTTGAATGCATGTACTACTCCTTTAATAAGTTCTTCTGAGCGATGTAAACTATCCCGATAGGTGACCCGATATTCCCGCATTAAGGCCCACTCAGGAATTCTGTTCACCGTATCATTCTGAAATGTTTCAACTTTTCGTCCCTTCAATTCCTGAATACGGCATGTAACAATCGGTACGAGTTGATTCAGGGGCAAATGGTTGCCTTCTATCAGCTTGACGATTCCAGCTTTTTGTGATGCCTGTATATCAAATAAAATAGTGTTGGATTGATTTTGATTTCCGGTAAACTCAACCTGACCCAACAGGCTGTTCTCAATTATGTTGAGTGTCGCGATAATGAATCCACCCAGGCCGATGGTCACCATTAATACCCGTGTCTGGTTATTGGGCCGGAATAAATTAGAAAGTGCATGCCGAAAAACAAATCGCGCGTTCTTCGGAAAGAACTTTTTCACCAGCCTCAGCAGCCCCATGGCCACCAGGACAAGAAAGCCCAAGGCAAGGCCCAGGCCCACCGCAAATGCCAATCCCGTTCGCCAGCTATCCGTTTGATACGTTGCCGCCACCAGCGGGAAAAGAACGATCAATACAATGGCAGCCCAGCGCATCTTCGAAAAGACCTGGGGCGGCGAATAATCTGCCCGCAGTACAGTCAATGGTGGAACAAAACGAACAGCCACCAAAGGGAGGATGGTAAAAAGTACGGAGACCAAAGAGCCCAACAACAAACCTTCAGTAACGGCTGCCCACGATATCGTAAAAGGCATGTCGAGGGGAATGAAATTCTTAAAAATGATGGGAATGAATTTCTGGATGCCGGCACCCAGGACCGCACCTATGAGGCTCCCCACAACCCCAAGAAAAAATACTTGAATAAAATATATATTGAAAGCTTGCCATCCTGACGATCCAATGCATCGGAGAATCGCCACTTCATCCCGTTTTTCCCGGGCGTAAATATGAACCGAACTTGCCACGCCAATGCACCCCAGAATCAACGCCACAAAAGCCAGCAAAGAAAAAAACTGATAGACCGATCGGAAGCTTCGCCCCAACCCTTCTTTGCGACGCTCTACGGTCTCGTAGGAATAGCCAAACTTCTTCGTGATGGGTTTTATTACATCAATCATCTTTGACGTCGCATAGTTATCTTTTGTTTTCACGAAGACCCTGTAACTTACGCGACTTCCAAATTGCACAAGCCCTGTCGAGTCAAGGGATTGCATGGCGATGTATACGGAAGGTGCCAGGGTCGCCGTTAACCCTCCGCCTCCAGGAATTTTCGTGACCACACCCGCTACCTTAAACATTGCATTTCCAACTTTTACAGAATCCTCCGAGCTGATTTCATATTGACGGGCCAGCGACTCATCCAACATGATATATCGACCGGTCTTCATCAACGCAACAGCATTGTCCGGCTGAGTCTCCAGTTTTCCATAAAAAGGAAAAGCACCATACAGGGCAGTCATTTTCACCAACCGCGACTGGCGGGTATTCATAAACATTACCATGGAAGCCATTTCAGCATCGCCGGCAGTCACTACCCCTGCTGTATCCAGCGTGGTGAGTAGTTCCTTCTCAAATTTCTTGTTGCTGTTAATGACCAGATCAGCGCCCAATAGTTCTTTGGCATTCTCATCCAACGTCTCCTGTAATGAGTAGTTGAGTGACCCAATAGATACGACCGCAGCGATTCCAGTGATGAGGGAAGCCACCAGGAGAAATAGTCTTGAGAAATTGTGACGTGCATCTCGCCAGGCCATAACCCACACCCATCGATCGCGCCAAATCGGCCGGATGTTGCGTTTAATGGTAATGAAGTATTCTATCATGAAGCCACCAGATGTCTTTCACTGACAATTTTTCCGCCCTTCATTTGAAGAATGCGATCCATTTTTTGCGCCAACTCAAGATTGTGGGTCACCAGGATGAGGGTAGTTTTTTCTTCTCCGTTGATACCGAACAAAAGGTCAATAATTTGCTGCGCATTTTCATCGTCCAGGTTGCCGGTAGGTTCATCCGCAAAAAGTATTTTCGGAGAAGTAATAAATGCCCGGGCGATAGCCACCCGCTGTTGCTCCCCGCCCGAAAGTTGTGAAGGATAATGATGCAGACGGTCACCGAGGCCGACCCGCGCCAGGAGTTCTTTGGCTTTCGTGCGGACGTTCCGTTCACCCCTCAATTCAAGGGGTACCATGACATTCTCTATGGCCGTCAGCGTGGCGAGTAATTGAAAATTCTGGAAGACAAACCCAGTAAATTGATTCCGCAAATAAGCACGGTCATCTTCACCCATAGCATTAAGCTTGAAGCCCATCAGGGACACCGTGCCGCTCGTGGGAACGTCTAGTCCAGCACACAATCCCAGCAAAGTGGTTTTACCACTTCCCGAGGGCCCTATGATGGCCAGGCGTGATCCTTGCTCTACAGTAAAAGAGACCTGGTCCAGCACCACCAGCTCCCTGTCTCCGGACCGGTAAACTTTGGTAAGATTCTCAGAGGATAAAAGTATTTCTGCCATAGAATGTCTAACGGATCATTAAATAAATCGTTAATTACCTAAAATTGTTTAAACGCCATCTTCTTTACTATGGTCGGCAAGATATTCGCCTTTATTGTAACCGCCTTTCTCTTTTCAGCATCTCCAACCCGTGTTATCCTCTTTTTTGGTGACAGCCTTACCGCTGGATACGGTTTATCGCCTGAGGAAGCTTTTCCAGCCCTGGTGGAGAAGTCATTTTTGAAAAAAGGGTATAATGTAAAAGTAGTCAACGCCGGCCTTAGCGGGGAGACGTCAGCAGGGGGTTTGTCGAGAATTGATTGGATCCTCCGTAAACCCATCGATCTGTTTGTTCTGGAGCTTGGCGCCAATGATGGCCTGCGTGGGTTGCCCATCGATCAAACAAGAAAAAATCTTCAATCCATTATCGATAAGGTGAAAGCGAAGTATCCTTCCTGTAAAATTATTCTGGCTGGCATGAGGGTGCCTCCCAATATGGGTAAAGAATACGCTACCGCTTTTCTAACGGTCTATCGTGACCTGGCGAAGAAAAATAATGCGACCCTAATCCCCTTTCTTCTGGAGGATGTCGGCGGTATTGAAAAATTAAATCAGTCGGATGGAATTCATCCGAATATTGAAGGGCATAAAATAGTGGCAGCCAATGTTGTTCGTGTCCTGACTCCCCTGTTGACGTCAGAGACTAAGTGATTGCATCATTCTCTCAACCCACAGGGTGTACATTTTCCCGGAAGGATGCAAGCCATCGGTGGCAACCAATTCAGGTTGGTCAAGTCCCTGCCGTGTGAGGTCCGTTATATTGATATATTGGATACCTGTCTTCCGGGTGATCGTTTTGTTTACTTCATTGAATTGGTCAATGGACTTTGATATTTCTGCTTGTTTTGACTTTCCAAATGGTGTGAATCCGTAATCCGGAATGGAGACAACAAAAACGTGTTCCTTTTTGCCTCCTGCCAGCGTAATCGCCATCTGAAGCAACTCCTCGAATTCGGG
>JAYWDP010000290.1:0-5146 GCA_043779775.1 Cyclobacteriaceae bacterium | reverse complement strand
TCAACGAATTCCACAATTGTCTCGCGGCATCGGTTGGCAGTAATGTATCCTTCATTACTTTTTCCAGGACTTTTTCTTTTTTATCCTTAAATGATTTTCCGTTCACGTATTCCCGGAAATAACTTTCAAGGCATTCTTCCAGCCACTTCTTTTTTTGAAGCCGGCGGTTTTCTTCAAAATATCCGCTGGACTGAACGTGCTTTTGATACTCGAGAATCATCTCCCATACTTCTTTAATACCTTTATTTTCAAGTGCGGAGATGGCAAGGACTTTTGGCTTCCAGGCAGAGGCGGGACTGGCCAGCAGATGAATTGCATTGCGCGTATCGGCCATCGCCTGTACTGATGCTTTTATGTTTTCTCTTTCGGATTTGGTAATCACGACACCATCGGCCATCTCCATGATGCCTTTTTTTATTCCCTGCAACTCATCTCCGGCGCCTGCCAGGGTCATGAGAAGGAAAAAATCAACCATGTTGCGGACATACGTTTCCGATTGACCCACACCCACCGTCTCAATGAGGATGACGTCAAAACCCGCCGCCTCGCAGAGCAAGACACTTTCCCGGGTATGGTGGGTGACGCCGCCGAGCGCGAGATTAGAAGGAGAAGGACGGATAAACACTTTTGGATTTTTGCTCAGCTGTTCCATCCGGGTTTTATCTCCCAGAATGCTGCCCTTTGATTTTTCGCTGCTGGGATCCACGGTCAGAACGCCCACTTTCCTGCCTTGTCCGGTGAGGAGTTCTCCGAATACCTCAATAAAGGTACTTTTACCAACGCCCGGTACACCTGTAATTCCGATCCGGATGGACTTGCCTGTGTTCGGGAGCAATTGTTCCACCAGTTGTTCCGTGATCAGGCGATCGGCCTCCAGGGTACTCTCCGCAAGTGTAATGGCCTGGGCCAGTACGGAGCGTTCACCGGCCAGAATACCTTTGCGTAATTGATCTGTATTCAGTCGGGGTTTGCGGGTAGTGGCCATGGAAACAGTTGAATTACAAAGCTAAATTTTTAAATTTACTCTGGTTCCAAACCCCTGCTATGAAAAGATTCTGGTTTCAAAGCTTCATCATCACCGTCTTTGTGTTTTTTATGCTGTGGTTTGCCAGTATAGCGTCGGACTTTAAAATATTTACTGCATTTGATTCCGTAGGCCAGGCTTTAAAAGATTTTGAGTTGACCAACTATGCATTTGCCAAGTTGAGAGAAACTCCTAAAGTAGATGAACGCATTGTGCTGGTAAATATCGGCAATCTGACAAGAGGAGAACTTGCGCAACAAATCCAGGCAGTCAATCAATATAAGCCACGGGTTATAGCCATGGATATTTTATTTAATTGCGAGGGGGGCCTTCGGGATACGGTCAATTGCGCGGCATTAATTGATGGTATGGGTAATCTCATGTTAAGTAATGCCATTCAGGAAGCAGGCAATGTGATTCTGGGTTCGAAATTGTTACAAACGAAGTCATTAGCAAAAGTTGATTCGAATGAGGCTGATTCCCTCGAACTTTCCGATCCTATATTTAGTGATTACTCCAAAGAAGGATTTGTAACATTGCCTACCGATGCCACCTATCAGGAGGATGTAAAAAAATGTAATTCGATTTATCCCCAATGGAAAATTAATGGCAGGGAGGAAGTTGCCTTCTCAGTCCAGATTGCAAGACAATATGATTCAATCAAGGCAAAAAAATTTCTGTCGCGAAATAAGTTCGAGGAACTGATCAATTTTAGAGGGAACATTGAGGTTTTGCAGTTAAGGCTAAGCAGTTTAAAGAATACTGATACCGGCGCCACTGAATTTGGTACATTGTTTTATGCAGTAGATGTAAATGATGTTATGCAGGGTAATGTGTTAGGAGAATTATTCAAGGATAGAATAGTGATGATGGGATATCTGGGAGATTATTTAGGGGCTCCCGCCTGGGAGGATAAATTTTTCACGCCGATGAACAAAAATCTGGCGGGACGGGCCAACCCGGATATGTTTGGACTGGTAGTCCATGCCAATGCCGTTGCGATGATACTGAATGAAGATTATATCGATCAACTTTCTGACTGGCAAAAATATTTTTTGGCATTCATGGTGTGTCTTTTTACGGTTGCTCTGTTTATCTGGATAGATAAAAAGTTGCCCATGTGGTTTGATGCACTTTCTGTTATCATCCAGCTTCTGGAAGTTCTCCTCATATCATCTATGGTTATTTTTGTCTTTGCCCGATGGAGTTGGAAACTCGACCTTACCGTTGCGATCGGCGTTTCAGCCCTGGTAGGTCCCTGCTATGATATCTTTAAAAGCATGCAAAATGAGATTAACCGTAGGCTTACCAAGCGTAGGGAGCGGGTATTAACTCCCTGAGTTTGGCACGTTTTTTACTATATTCGTATTATAAAATCAATAAAAACATGAAAAAAGGCAGGATTCTATTGGGAGTTGGCTTTTTAATCTTAAGTATTTCCAGCTATTCGCAAGACTATGCATTTAAAGTATTGGCCAATAAAGGAGCCAATCAGTATAAATCTGGTGAAAGCTGGCAAGATGTTAAAACAGGAGCCAGTCTAAAGCCTGATGATGAACTCAAGGTTTCAGAGAATGCTTATCTGGGGTTGGTGCATGTCACTGGAAAACCACTTGAATTAAAGCAAGCTGGTATCTATAAGGTAGCTGATCTCGCCTCTAAAATGAACGGAGGTGCCAGTGCCATGAATAAATACACCGACTTTATTTTGAGCAGCAATTCGGCTGAAGCAAAGAAAAATCGCCTGAGTGCAACGGGAGCTGTTCACCGCGGTGAGCCGACATTGTTAAGTGTTTACTTACCTCCTCCACAAAATGCCAGCATCTTTGGCACCACCATGATAGTGAAGTGGGAAACGCCAAAGAGTGGCGGACCTTACGTCATTACATTGAAAAATATTTTTGAAGAGGAGTTGGCAAAGTTTGAAACGCCGGAAACAATTATAAAAATTGATTTATCAGTGCCAAAACTCAGTGGAGAAACTGCCTTCCTGATCGAAGTTGCCAGTAAAGCGGATGCAAAGACAAAATCCGAAGGGAAAGTAGTGAAGAAACTTTCCGCCGCAGATTTTGACAAAATCAAGAAATCATTTGCTGAGATATCAGGTGAATTGAAAGAACAAACCGCACTGGATAAGTTTATACAGGCAGGATTTTATGAACAGAACGGTCTGCTTATTGATGCCCTGACTTCATACGAAGATGCAATTAAGATGGCGCCGGATATTGATTCTTATAAGGAAGCCAGGGATGAGTTTTTATACAGAAATAAGCTCACAACGCCCAAGCCCTAAAGAATTTGAATGATTCATGAAATACCCTGGTTTGAAGACCGGGGTTTTTCATTTTTGACTGACAATTATATTCTTCTAATTTTGTACACCACCCCAAAAATCAATTTCTATGAGTGTACTGGTCAATAAAAATTCACGTGTCGTCGTGCAGGGCTTTACCGGCACAGAAGGCTCTTTTCATGCCGGGCAGATGATTGAGTATGGCACCAATGTCGTCGGGGGTGTAACACCCGGCAAAGGCGGTCAGGTGCACCTTGGCCGACCTGTCTTCAATTCCGTAAAGGAAGCCGTTGAGAAAACCGGTGCAGATGTATCCATCATTTTTGTACCACCTGCCTTTGCTGCCGACTCCATCATGGAGGCTGCCGATGCGGGCATTAAAGTGATTGTCGCTATCACGGAGGGGATTCCGGTAAAAGACATGATGATGGCCAAAGAATATATAAAGGAGAGGGGGGTGACCTTAATAGGACCGAATTGCCCGGGAGTCATCACACCCGGTGAAGCCAAGGTAGGCATCATGCCGGGCTTTGTCTTCAAAAAAGGAACTATTGGAATTGTTTCAAAATCCGGAACGCTAACCTATGAGGCCGCTGACCAAATCGTGAAAGCTGGCCTGGGAATTACTACAGCGATTGGCATCGGAGGCGATCCGATCATCGGCACACCCACGAAAGAAGCCGTTGAACTATTGATGAACGACCCGGATACCGAAGGGATTGTCATGATCGGCGAGATCGGAGGAAATTATGAGCCGGTAGCAGCTCGCTGGATCAAGGAAAACGGGAACAGGAAACCCGTGGTTGGATTCATCGCAGGACAGACAGCGCCTGCCGGCAGACGAATGGGCCATGCAGGCGCCATCATCGGCGGGGCAGAAGATACAGCATCCGCAAAAATGAAAGTGATGAGAGAATGCGGAATCCATGTGGTAGAGTCTCCGGCTTTAATTGGAGAAACCATGGCGCAAGTACTAAAGAAGAGTAAGTAAAGGAATACAAAATACATTTCACGCAAAGGCGCTAAGCCGCGAAGGAATACTAAGAGTGAAAAAAATAAAAATGCCCTTACCAATTGTAAGGGCATTTTCTTTGCGGCTTTGCGTGAACCTTGTATTTTTCTTTGGTATCAGAACGCTGCCCTGAATTCTTTTTCCAAATGGGAATTCAACTGAGTTAAATCTGAAAAAGTCATCAGGTGCTCTACTTCATCCACTGGATTGTCCCCCTTGAACATAATCTGGACAAAGAAATCTCTTAACAAATAGATAAAGACCTTTCTATCACCGCGCTGACGCTCGCCCACCAGAGAACCCTCCACCTTCACCATTCCGATGATTTTCTCCTTAGATAAGCTCCCTTTCATCCATTTCGGCCACATATTCGTTTTGTTTTATTGTCTTTATATAGCTAAAGAAAACAATAAGTAACTGGCTGTAAAAATATGTTTTACAAGGGGTTACCTTTACCGAAATGAGCTTTCTACTCATTTTTTCAGCTTGGATAATCTGTGACTTTGTCTATTCCGACTTGCCTACTGCCCCTTGCCAACTGCCAACTGCCTACTTTTTACCAGTTTGTAAAAACTATCATTAAAGCGAATTAACCGCAGCGCTGAGGGTGTCCGATTACCTAAAGCAGGTCATTCGCCAGGTTTGCCAGTTCAGAACGCTCGCCTTTTTCAAGGGTGATATGAGCATATAACTCATGGTCCTTGATGCGGTCAATCAGGTAGGAGAGTCCATTGCTTTGTGAGTCGAGATAAGGTGTGTCGATTTGAAAAATATCTCCTGTGAAAATGATCTTTGTGTTTTCACCCGCCCTGGTGAT
>JAYWDP010000289.1:0-13873 GCA_043779775.1 Cyclobacteriaceae bacterium | reverse complement strand
GTCTGTACGCATCTCCACGATTAAAAAATACAATAGGCGTCAGATTAGTAGCAGAAGACAAGGAAACGGCCTTGTCGTAATCGGCGAGGCACCCCTGGTAGTCGCCAGTGTCAAATTTTGCGTTGCCTCTATTAAAGTATGCATCAATATTCTTGTCATTCAATAAGATGGCAGAATCAAACTTAGCGATCGCAGGGGTGTAATCGTTCGCATTGAGAAGGGCAATCCCCTGCTTGTACAATTCGTCAGATTTATTGGTGCAAGACAGAATAGATGCCCAAACACAAAACAGGATAATAAGTTTTTTCATGGCGGGTAGGTTAGGAATATCTAATGTAAAGTGCTGACAATATAATTCCAAGTTTATAAGGTCATTATTGCTGTTTTACTTCTTTTCGGCTTGTACCGACAATCCCAATTCTTTTAGCTGCTCTGGAGAGATCGTAGCAGGCGTATCAATCATCGTATCACGACCGGCATTGTTTTTAGGAAATGCAATAAAGTCCCGGATGGAATCTACACCGCCAAACAAAGAGCACAGCCGGTCAAATCCAAAAGCGATGCCGCCATGGGGAGGGGCCCCATATTCAAATGCTTCCATCAGAAACCCGAATTGTTTTCTGGATTCTTCATCCGAAAAGCCAAGTTTTTTAAACATCAGCTGTTGAGTGGCGCGGTCGTGGATACGAATAGACCCTCCGCCCATCTCCGACCCATTGATAACCATGTCATAGGCATTGGCCCGCACTTTTCCCGGATCTGTATCCAATAGGTGTAAATCTTCGCGCTTGGGAGAGGTAAAAGGATGGTGCATGGCATTAAATCGTTTGCCTTCATCGTCCCATTCCAGCAAAGGGAAGTCGATGACCCAAAGTGCAGAATATTTATTCTTATCTCTCAAGCCCATCTGTCCGCCCACATGAAGTCGAAGCTCGCCCAGCGCCTTTCGTGTCTTGTCAGCATCCCCTGACATCACCAGCATCAAATCACCGGGATGAGCCTGGCAGCTTGTCGCCCATTTTTTTAATTCCTCATCACTGTAAAATTTGTCTACGGATGATTTGATAACACCAGTCGGTTCATAGCGCGCCCAAACCAATCCTTTGGCTCCTATCTGGGGCCGTTTTACAAACTCCGTTAGTTCATCAAGTTGTTTGCGGGTATAACTGCCGCAGCCGGCAGCGCAAATACCCACTACCAATTCTGCCTGATCAAATACCGGAAACCCTTTCCCTTTGGCCAGTTCAGTTAGTTCACAAAACTTCATGTCAAACCGCGTATCAGGTTTGTCTGATCCGTAATATTTCATTGCCTCTGCATAGTTCATGTGGGGAAGTGGAGCCATATCCAATCCCTTCACTGTTTTGAACAGATGACGAATGAGTCCTTCAAACGTGCTGAGTACATCTTCCTGTGTCACGAATGCCATCTCGCAGTCGATCTGTGTGAACTCCGGCTGGCGGTCCGCACGGAGGTCTTCATCGCGAAAGCATTTCACGATCTGATAGTAGCGGTCAAACCCTGAGACCATCAGAAGCTGCTTGAAAGTCTGTGGTGATTGTGGTAAAGCATAAAATTCCCCATGGTGAACGCGTGACGGCACGACAAAGTCACGGGCGCCTTCAGGGGTGGACTTGATGAGGACGGGTGTTTCAACTTCAATGAAATTCAGGCTATCAAGATAGATGCGGGTTTGCTGTGCCATTTTATGACGTAGCAATAAATTTTCACGAACTGTGGTTCTGCGAAGGTCAAGATAACGATACTTCATACGCAGGTCATCTCCGCCATCGGTCTGTTCTTCGATGGTAAAAGGAGGGACCTTGGATGCGTTGAGTAATTCGATTGCCAGAACTTTTATTTCGATTTCCCCGGTAGGGATTTTATCATTTTTGGATAGACGCTCAGCTACGGTACCAGTGATTTTAACGACAAACTCTCTTCCCAGTGCACGGGCGGCGATTAACATGGCAGGGTCCGTTATGCCTTCCTCCAGGAATAGCTGTGTAATGCCATAGCGATCCCGCAGATCGATCCACAGCAAGCTACCCTTGTCCCGCAACCGCTGCACCCAGCCAGTCAGGGTCACAGTCTTGTTGACATCGTGGATACGCAGTTCACCGCATGTATGTGTCCGGAGCATTTGAATTTGTTTAATTTTGGGCGCGCAAGTTAATAAACCTTACTCTTTTATCGTTACAATTTCAACCTGGAATAATGAAAAGCCTTTCCATACTGATAGTGCTGTTTTTGGCCTCTTTTACCTCATCAAAATTAGTTAAAACTAAAGTCGCGGAGGGTATCACGGTTTCATTGCCGCCAGAGCTTTTTCCCATGACCCCCGAAGATTTGGCCCAGCGGTTTCCCTCCGTACGGGCCCCCCTGGGTGCCTACAGCAACCAGGACCGGGTCGTAGATTTCAGCATAAACATTTCTGCTACCAAGTGGCCCGACGGCGATCTCACCCTGGCACAGGAGTTTTTTAAATCGAGCCTCTACAACCTCTACGATCGGCTTGACCTGATTGGCGAAGGCGTCCAGGTTTTACACAAAAAGAAATTCATTTTTTTTGAATTTGAATCACGCATTAGCGGTGACCGTCGAAAGCAAGGGTATCAGGATCCTATTTTAAAATATACCTACATTCAATATCTGGTGGAGCCGAAACGCACCCTGGTTTTTACTTTTACCTGTCCCAAAGATCTGCGGGAAGACTGGGAACCGACGGCGAAGGAAATTATGAAGAGTGTGAGGGTAAAATAGTTTCAAGTTTAATGTTTAAAGTTGGGTCAACATTGAACTTTGAACATTAAACCTTGAACATCATTATGGATTTATATACGGATGAATATTTTATGGGAGAGGCTTTGAAAGAAGCAGTAGAAGCTTTTGAACGTGGTGAAGTGCCCGTAGGCGCCATAGTGGTTTGTCAGAATAAAATCATTGCAAGGGCCCATAATCAGACAGAGCAATTAACGGATGCGACGGCGCATGCTGAAATGATTGCCGTAACGGCTGCGGCAAACCACCTGGGATCAAAATATCTTACGGAATGCACGCTGTATGTTTCCCTGGAACCGTGTGTGATGTGTGCGGGTGCTTTGCATTGGGTTCAATTGCAAAAATTGGTTTATGGGGCGGAAGATATTCAACGGGGCTTCAGCCTGGTAAAATCGCCTCTCTTGCATCCGCGAACGGAAGTGGTAAAAGGAATCAGAGAGGAGGAATCCTCGAAGATGATAAAGCAGTTTTTCAAAAAGATCAGGTAATAAGGACTTCAATTAGTAGGCCAGTCAGGATTTTTAATCTTTAATCTTGTATTTTTACTTTCTATAAAAAATTCAAAAGTATGAGCATGGAACTAAAAGGGAAAGTCATTCAATTGCTGGCCATGCAGACTGGCATGGGCAAAAAAGGACAGTGGAAAAAACAAGAGTTTATTGTGGAGACACAAGCTCAGTATCCCAAAAAAGTATGCCTTTCAACTTGGGGTGATAAAATAGACCAATTCAATGTAAAAGAAGGTGACATCCTGAATGTATCGGTTGACCTGGAGAGCCGTGAATACAATGGGCGTTGGTACACCGAAGCGAGGGCATGGAAAATTGAAAAGGTGGGGAGCAATCCAAACACGGCTGACCCGGTTGGAGAAGAACCTTTCGCCGCCAGTTCAGCGTCTACAGATGACTTGCCTTTCTAAGAGGCTTTTAGGATTTTACTTTTTTACGGCCTTCATCTACGCGCTTGCCGTTTTCATGTTTGCCTAAAATGATGACATCTTTCGTAGTCTCATATTGCTTTGCAGCCTGCATCATGGCTTGTTCGCTGTCGCGGATGATGATCGTGCCGGATTTGGCGCCTTTGTTGCGGATTTCAATGTAGAAGCCGTCTTTTTTCTTCTTAGGTAATACGGGAGGTCTGCCCATGAATAATATTGATTAGTGATTGGTATTTTTCTTCTTCTAACAATCGCAAAAACCGTTTTCGCTTCCAGAAAGTTCAGTTTTCAGCCCAATTCCGTGTTTTGCAGCGCAAAGATAACTTTTTATTCCGGTTCAGAAGATGGTTCGTAGATGGCAATAAAGAAGCGCCCTCCATCAAAGAGATTCTCTCACCTTTCTGGGCAGCTTGGCAAAGACCAGATCATAGGATATTTGAATATGGTATTTCCATTCATTTGTTCTAAGGGAATGAATATTTTCTACCAGCACCCAATAATGTCTCGCCGCATACGGGGCTGGAATAATCCCTTCCCGTTCGATCAGATCACCAAATTCTTCCGGTGTCGTCTTAAATGAGATGCAGGGGGGTCCCTTCAAAGTCAAAACGCAATACATCTTTCCACCTACCAGGTAGCATAGGTCATTTCCCCACTTGATGTCCTGTGTGGTGCCATTAAAACTCTTGCAAAGTTTTTCAAGTTCGGTGGCATTCATGATTCCTATTTCAGATAGGATGGAAGTTTTACGCCCTGTTTTAAATCCGGATCGCGTTCAGTGGGACCTTTTACGGTAAGTATGGGCTGGATGCCGGCCCATACATTGAGTGAGTAGTCCTCTTCATCGTCTTTGGGAGGCCCTGTGCGAACTTTAGCGGATGCCTCATGAATTTTAAATGCGATCACCATCGTCGCCTTCCATTCATTGTCGGTAGGCTTGCGTACATCCGCCCACCGCCCCGGACACATTTTTTCAGTGAAGACCTCCAACACGCGGTACAATTCGTTTTGGTCTGTTACATTTTCCGGTTGACTGAAAATTACCACTGACCTGTAATTAACAGAATGATGAAATGCCGAGCGGGCCAGTACCAACCCATCGATCAGGGTGGCGCTGAGGCACACAGGAATTTGTTTTGTCGCCAACTCCCGCAAATAAAAGCTTCCTACACTGCCGTGAATATAAAGGGTATCGTCGATCCGGCAGAATCCGGTGGGGATTTGAAATGCCTGACCTTCCCTTGCGTACGCGACGGTACAAAAAAGTGCTTCATCCAAAATGGAATGAATGACGTCTTTATCATACACACCTCGTTTTGGAAGACGTGTGATTTCGGTTTTGTCGGTAATGGGGTATTGACTCATGGTGTAATTTATTTTTTAGCGTCCTTAAAATGGCCGCTTTCATCCGGGCAGATCAGACTTTCACAATGTAATTCCATCCATGGGTATCCGGTTCAATGCCCTTCCGTATTTTCTCCAATTTATTTTTCATCTGCAGCTGTATGCTGTTGGCTTCCGCCACAGGCAATTGGTAGTCTGTGTTGTGAATATGGATAATGGAAATGGATGACACGACGGCTGCCGTTCCGGCACCAAATGCTTCAGTAAGTGTTTTCTTTTTAAAGCCTTCCTCCAGTTCATCGATGCTGATTCTCCTTTCCTCCACAACGATTCCCATTTCACGCGCCAGAGTTAGAATAGAATCCCTTGTGATGCCATCCAGGATCGCCGTACTAAGTTTGGGAGTTATGAGCTTGCCATTCAGCACAAACATCACATTCATCATACCCACCTCATCAATGTACTTATGTTCTTTGTGATCAGTCCACAACACCTGATCGAAGCCTTCTTGCCGGGCCACTTGCGTGGGATAAAATGCACCACCGTAATTGCCGGCACATTTGGCAAAGCCTGGCCCACCTTCTGCCGTGCGGGTGTATTGGTCTTCTACTTTCAAACGGAAGGGTTTACTGTAATAAGGCCCTACTGGACTGGTCAGAATTACGAATTTGTATTGGTCGGCAACTTTTACCCCCAGTCGTGACTCAGAGGCAAAAACCAGGGGACGAATATAAAGGGCCGAACCTTCTGAAGTAGGGACCCAGTTTTTGTCTACTTCAATTATTGCCTGGAGTGATTGAATAAACAGCTCAAAAGGCATGGAAGGCATACACATACGATCCAGTGATTTATTCAACCGGTCATGATGTTTATGAGGGCGAAAGATATTGACCCTTCCGTCTTTCATTTTAAAGGCTTTCATGCCCTCAAAGATGGACTGACCATAATGAAGCGCCAGGATGGCCGGTGTCATTTTTAATTCCCCAAAGGGTACAATTACCGGTTCACTCCATTCTCCATTTGCCCAATCAGAGATGAGCATATGGTCAGAGATGTATTTACCGAATTCGAGGTTGTTGAAGTCAGTTTCTGCAATTCTCGAATGGCTTGTTCTTTGGATGTCAATAATGGTCGCAGTGGTCATAGTTTATTTTTTCGTTAAGATAAAAATAATCTGGGATGAATGGATGGTTTGAGAAGTTCTTCGTCCAAACACAAGATTTCTTTCGAACCAGGGCTTCATGTTATTCTAATTTAATTTCAAGGTTGAGGATATTAGGTAATCTTAGGAGACCTTAAATCTCTGCCATTGTGTTTTCCACAGACTCTTTAACTGATATCCCCGGTTGACAATATAAATACCTGCGATGGTGACGAGGATACCAATCCCGATCCTGAGATTAAATTTTTCAGCCAACAGAAGCCAACCAAGGACGACAGCCACGATAGGATTGATATAGGCATAAAGAGATACCAGGGTCACCGGAAGATTTTTGATTGCATAGGAGTAACACGTATACGCTGCTACCGATCCGATAAGAATAAGGTAAACCAGAGAAGGCAGAACGCCCCCTGACCATTGGATCGTGCCATAATCATCAAAAGCCACACTCATGGGTATAAGAAAGATTCCCCCAAAAAACATTTGTAATCCCGCGTTCAGAAATGGGTTTGAATTTTGGTTTTGTTTTTTAATCCATACCGTTCCGAAGGCCCAGCTAATATTGGCTAAAAATATAGCAAGAATGCTGAACGTGTAACCGGTCTCGGAAAATTCGGTGAGGTGTTCGCCAAATATCATTATGATTCCACCCGATCCTACGATGAGCCCGGCTAAAAGCGGCAGGGTCGGACGTTCTTCTTTAGTAACCAGGAGATTGATGAGGATAATATAGATGGGAATCATGGAACAAATGATCGCAGCAAGTCCGCTGGAGACTTGCATTTCTGCCCAGCCCACCACGCCGACGCCCAGCGTCACCATACAAAGTCCGCTGATGGCCTGATGAAAGACCGTATCCTTTGGAGGCCATTTAGCTTTTCCCAGAGTCATCATGAATGCAATGAGCATGGGTCCGGCAATGAGGAAACGGAACGCTGAAAACAAAAATGGAGGAAACTGAGTAACGCCTACCCGCAAAGCGAGATAGGTAGTTCCCCAGATGATACATACGGCGGCAAGTGCGAGAGTGGCCAGAAAGTTTTTTTGATTTTTCATCAGCGCTCTGAAAATTTACCTGGATTTCGTATGATAAAAACGATCACGCCAATAATGATTCCGAGAACGAGTACCCATCTTCTTCTGATTCTGATATTGAAAGTCTTCATGTTATTGTAAAAACTTCACAAAGTTTATTCTAAATACGTAAAAAAAACAGTTTCAGTTATATAATTATTGACCATATCAGTTTAATCTAAAACAGCGACAACAGTAAAGATCAGACCATTTCTTCCTGGATTAGCATGCGTATCGTTCGAATAGGACATCACCAGCGCTGAAAGCCTCACATTGATAGATATACCCTCCGTTAATTTCATCCTGCTGTAGAATACGCTGGCTCCATAGGTCATGTATTCTGCAGTATCGAACACTTTATTATTGTGCCAATACTGTCCGGTGAGGTCAAGGTGATTTTTTGAATACAGGAGCCTAAACCGGTTAACCCAATCTTTTTCTTGTGAAGTTTTCTTTGATTTATTAATTAAAAGTTTCATTATTTACGTATAATAAACAGTTTCAGTTTTGTGTATAATGACCATATCACTTTTTAGAAAATCAATCAGATCAGTTGGAAATTTGTTTAGTTTGAAGTTTAAAGTCTTGGCAAATTGGATTTATAAACTTTCGTTGGAAGGTACTTTTGCAAGGGACTTTAAATTGATAAATCAAGTTAATGGCGCATCTGGATCTGTTATGGATAATATTGCGGAAGGATTCGAACGAGGTGGATCCAGGGAGTTTGTGCAATTTTTTTCAATTGCGAAGGGTTCGGCTGGAGAGGTAAGGTCTCAACTCTACCGTGCATTGGATCGTAATCATATTACTCAACAAACGTTCGATATGAAAACTATTCGATGGGCAAACCATGAACTTTAGACATTGAACCTGAAACCTAAAACATGAGACCTGAAACATTTACCCCCGACCATCTCTACCAGCAAGTTGCCGACCGAATTGAACGTCTGATTGAAAAAAAAGCCCTTAAAGTGGGCGATAAGCTTTTGTCAGTCCGTTCCCTTAGCAAGGAACAAGGCATTAGCCTGAGCACTGCTTTTCAGGCTTATTATCATTTGGAGAGTAAGGGACTGGTAGAAGCCCGGCCGCAATCGGGATATTATGTAAAATTCTCGCCCGGGCATGCGCTGGAGATTCCTATCTGCTGTAAGCCTTCTGATGAGGCGGTTCCTGTTACCCTTGATGAGATGATCAGCAGTGTGTACAGCGACTTGCGTTCAGACAAATTAACAAATTTTTCCCTGGGAGCGCCATCCTTTGAATTGCTGCCGGCAGCAAAATTAAATAAGGCCGTAACCCAAGCGCTTCGTGAATCAAAGGATAGTTGCCTGAACTATGAACATATTCAGGGAAATGTGCAATTGCGAAAGCAGATTGCCCGGCAGTCCTTCAACTGGGGAGGTACCCTCAGCGAGGATGATATCGTAGTAACCGCCGGTTGCATGGAGGCTCTTTCATTGAGTCTGAAAGCTATCACTAAGTCAGGTGATGCGGTAGCCATTGAAAGCCCGACGTACTTCGGAATTTTCCAGGTCATGGAGAGTCTGGGCCTGAAGGTTGTTGAGATTCCCACCGATCCCGAGAAGGGAATTGATTTAGATTGCCTCGAAAGCGCCATAAAAAAATTTGACGTCAAGGCCTGCCTGTTTGTTTGCAATTTCAACAACCCGATGGGAAGCTGTCTTTCAGATGAAAAGAAAAAACACCTGGTGGAATTGCTTACGAAAAGCAATGTCCCTCTGATTGAAGATGATATTTACGGTGAATTATATTTTGGGAAGACCCGCCCGCGGACCTGCAAGTCCTTTGATAAGAAGGGGATCGTTATTCAATGCGGTTCATTTTCAAAGTCCCTGGCGCCTGGTTATCGGATTGGATGGGCCGTACCAGGGAGGTTTAAGGAGAACTTGATCCGTCTAAAGCGAATGAATAATGTTTCAACCAATACTCTCGCGCAATCCGCCATTGCCAATTTTCTTGCCAACGGCCGGTATGAATTGCACCTGAGACATCTGCGCAAAGCGCTCCACACGCAATGCCTTCTCTATATTCAGGCGGTGTCGGAGTACTTCCCGGAAGGAACCCGGATTACAAGACCACAGGGCGGATTCGCACTTTGGCTTGAATTGGACAAAAAGGTTGACACCTATAAACTGCATAAACGTGCATTGAAGCAAGGTATTGGCATTGCACCAGGTCAGATATTTTCTTCCCAGGGTCACTTTGAAAACTGCTTCCGGATCAGCTTTGGATTGCCCTGGTCTGACCGTGTGGAATACGGGTTGAAAATACTGGGGGAACTTGCCGCGAAAGTCTAATTTTTCAGGTTCAAGGCCCAATGTGTTGTTCCACTGTGAAACATTGGACCTTGAACATTGAACTTTAGACCTTGAATTTTGGACATTGAACTTTGTATTTTGAACCTTATATTTGATTCCCTATCAACTTAACCTTAAACAAATCAGTTATGGCATTCACACTCCCAGCACTTCCTTATGCACCCAGCGCGCTTGAACCGCACATTGACGCCCGCACTATGGAAATCCATCACGGCAAACATCACAACGCTTATGTAACCAACCTCAACAATGCAGTAGCAGGCAAGCCTGAAGAAAACCTGAGCATTGAAGAGATCTGTAAAAATATTTCAAAGTATCCAATGCCTGTTCGCAACAATGGCGGAGGTCACTTTAACCATAGTCTTTTCTGGACCGTCATGGGCCCAAATGCGGGAGGAGCCCCCACCGGTGCCATTGCTGATGCAATCAATGCTGCTTTTGGAAATTTTGACGAGTTCAAAACAAAATTCAATACCGCTGCTACCACTCGTTTCGGCTCAGGCTGGGCCTGGCTGATCAAGGATGCCTCCGGAAAACTTGCCATCACTTCTACACCCAACCAGGACAATCCTCTCATGGATGTTGCTGAAGTCAAGGGTACACCCATCCTCGGATTGGATGTTTGGGAACACGCTTATTACCTCAACTACCAGAACCGCCGACCGGATTATTGTGCTGCGTGGTGGAATGTGGTGAACTGGAAAGAAGTGGCGAAAAGATTCGCATGACAGACTCGACAAGCATAAAAAAAGCCCAATTACATTTGGACTTTTTTTATGCTTGTCGAAACTTGACCAAGTTTGAACAATCAAAGCCTAAACCAGGTTGCCGGTCGTAATGATTGAGAATATAAGAGATTGGGAAGAAAGTTATAGGAAATGTAGCCTGCACTTGCAGGAATAAATAGGACTATCGGATCACATAACTTACCCCGGCCCTCAGCGCAAAAGCAGACTGATTAAAATAAAAATCCCCGATAGCTTCAAATCTCAACTTTTCATTGAGTGGTTTTGACCATCCAGCCCCGAGTGATGCATCATTGGCGCCAATTAATCCGCGGAAGCGAAAGAAAATGTGGTCTTCGGCGTACCATCGAAATCCCAACACGAAAGAATCTTTTTGCTTTGTCCAGATTTCACCGCCCATGCCCACGGAAAAGTTCCTCAATACAAAATAGTTGGCCTCCAATCCGATCTGGGCTTTTTCAAAAATTTTGATGTTGTCGGATTTGAAAATGTCCATGGCTCCGCTAACGAGTAAGTCATGGGTACTTTGCGCTGATAGCTGTTGGGATACGGCTGCGAGTATGGCAAATAGTAAGATGTTAATTTTTTTCACAGTTGAGGGGTTTTGGCTGTTAGCCTTTGGCTTTATTTTCAATCAATTTTTGAATAGCCAGGTATTCATCGCGCAGACGAGCAGCCTCCATAAACTCAAGCTCTTTGGCCGCTTTTTCCATGGCTTTGCGTGTTTGATCCATCATTTTCATCAATTCCTCCTTGCTGAGATAGGCAATTACAGGGTCAGCGGCCAATGACTTTTCCTCATCTTCAATATAGTATTTCTTGCCAGAACGCTTTGAGTCTGCCACCTTGGTTTGACCCAGAATTGAACTCACTGACCGGATGATAGTCTGGGGCGTTATGCCATTGGCCAAATTGTAGTCCTGCTGGATTTTTCTCCGCCGATTGGTTTCGTCGATTGCCTGCTGCATGGATTCGGTTACTTTATCAGCATACATGATAACGCGGCCATTAACATTTCTTGCCGCCCGACCGATGGTTTGTACCAGGGACCGCTGATTGCGCAGGAACCCTTCCTTGTCAGCATCCAGAATAGTGACCAGTGAAACCTCCGGTAAATCCAACCCTTCACGAAGTAAGTTAACGCCTACCAGTACGTCGAATATTCCCAGGCGCAGTTCCCTCAATATCTCCACACGGTCAAGGGTAGCCACTTCGGAGTGGATGTAACGACACTTTACCGAAGCCCGTTCCAGAAACTTCGTAAGTTCTTCTGCCATTCTCTTGGTGAGGGTAGTCACCAGCACCCGTTCCCTCTTTTTTACCCTCTCATCAATTTCTTCCAGCAAGTCGTCAATTTGGTTCTTACTGGGCCTGACATCGATGATGGGATCCAGCAAGCCGGTAGGGCGAATGATTTGTTCGACCACGACACCTTCCGACTTCCGCAATTCATATTCACTGGGTGTGGCGCTCACGTAAACCACCTGATTTATCATGGTCTCAAATTCATTAAAAGTTAAAGGGCGGTTGTCCAATGCTGAAGGAAGGCGGAAACCATAGTCAACCAGGTTTACTTTTCGTGAACGGTCGCCACCCCACATCGCCCGAACCTGGGGAACCGAGACATGACTTTCGTCAATGATCATGAGATAATCGTCAGGGAAATAATCGATCAGGCAGAAAGGCCGTGCCCCTGCTTGTCGCCGATCGAAGTATCGGGAATAATTTTCAATGCCGCTGCAATAACCCAGTTCACGCATCATCTCCAGGTCAAACTCCGTTCGTTCTTTCAATCGTTTTGCTTCCAGGTGTCTTTTTTCCATTTCAAACATCTGCACTTGCAAGACCATGTCATCCTGGATTTCGTGTATGGCACGGTTCAATGACTCTTTGCCGGTGACGAAAAGATTGGCTGGAAATATGGTCACGATCTTTTCATCCGATAATTTTTTCCCTGATGACGGATCAATGCGCTGCAGCGAATCTATTTCATCGCCATAAAAATATATCCGTACAGCATAATCGGCGTAGGCGAGAAAGACATCTACGGTATCGCCTTTTACCCGGAAGGTGCTTCTTTTGAAATCAACTTCTGTACGACTGTATAAAATGTCCACCAGTGAAAACAGCAGGCGATTGCGGGGGATTATTTCACCTACCTTTAACTGGATGCGATTTTTACCAAATTCATCGGGATTGCCGATACCATAGATACAGGATACGGAGGCCACAACCAATACATCCCGTCGGCCTGTAAGTAGGGATGATGTGGCGCTTAGCCGAAGCTTTTCAATCTCTTCGTTGATGGATAGATCTTTTTCAATGTACAGGTTGGAGGAGGGAATGTAAGCTTCCGGCTGATAGTAATCGTAATAGGAGATGAAGTATTCCACTGCACTCTCCGGAAAAAATTGTTTGAATTCACCATAAAGTTGTGCGGCAAGTGTTTTATTATGACTCAACACGAGGGTAGGCTTTTGAACCTGGGCCACCACGTTGGCCATCGTGAACGTTTTACCCGATCCCGTCACGCCAAGAAGTGTTTGATGAACTTCCCCCTCATTCAAACCCTTTACTAATTTGACAATGGCATCAGGCTGGTCGCCGGTGGGTTCGTATTCGCTGGTTAGCTTAAAATCCATGAATGATGTTCAAAGTTTAATGTTCAAAGTTCAACGTTAGCAGCTTCGAAAGCAACATTGAACATTGAACTTTAGACCTTGAACCTTAGACTTAGTTATTCCAAATTGTCCAAGCCTTTTCTGCCTGGATGTGAAGCATCTCCAACCCGTTTTTAATGGTAGTCCCGTGCATTTCTGCTTTTTGAAGGAACATGGTGCGTGCAGGATTGTAAATCAAATCATACACAAAATGATTCGGCCCCAATTGTTCGTAATTAATCCGGGGCATGGCCGTTGTATTGGGGGTCATTCCGAGCGGACTGGTATTGATAATGAGGTTGGCCTCTTTGATAATCGCGGGATTTTTCTCCAGGTCTTCATAGGTATAGTCGCCCAGTTTTTTATCCCGCGACACCAGTTTGAAATTGATGTCAAGTTTTTTCAGGGCCACCTGAACGGCTTTGGAGGAGCCACCCGTTCCGAGGAGGAGGGCCAAGGATTTTTCGGTTTTCGGATACCATTTTTCAATAGTCTCTAAAAATGCATCACTGTCGGTATTATATCCTTTCAGTTTGCCGTCGTGAATTTTAATAACATTGACAGCACCTATGGTTTTGGCAAATGGATCGATATCACTCAGGAATTTTATTACCTGTTCTTTGTATGGGATGGTCACATTCAATCCGCATAATTCAGGATTTTCTTTTAGTAATTTTTTTAGCTCATCAATGTTGTTGAGCGGATAAAGGTCATAATGATAGTCACGCAGACCGTCGCGGAAGAATTTTTCGTCAAAGAAATCTTTTGAAAATGAATGAGTGACCGTGGAACCGATTAAGCCAAATTTTTTTTCCATGGTTTTAGTTTTT
>JAYWDP010000288.1:0-5159 GCA_043779775.1 Cyclobacteriaceae bacterium | reverse complement strand
ATCAAAGAAAGCTGGCGGTGGCTTATTCAAATGAGTGAGGCTTTGGAAAGGAAAGACCTTGGCAACTGGAAGAACCATGGTGATGTTATTCAGGCGCTGGCAAATGAAATGGGTGATCTTAAAGGAGTGGATATGACCGTGCCAGGGGCAGGCTTCCGGATTGATGGACAACGTATACCCAGGGAACCGCACCGGTATAGTGGCCGTACTGCAATGAATGCTAATATTGAGGTAAGTGAGACGAAACCGGCCGAAGATCCAGATTCACCCATGTCGTATACCATGGAGGGATTGCGTGGTTTGCCTCCCTCCTCCATGATACCTTTTTTCTGGTCGCCGGGATGGAACTCCGTTCAATCGACCAACAAATATCAGGAAGAAATCGGAGGCTCACTACGCGGTGGCGATCCGGGTATTTGCATTGTCAAACCGCAGGGTAGCAAATCATCCTACTTCACAGATATTCCACAAGTTTTCATTCGCAGGCAGAAGGAGTTCCAAATCGTGCCACTCTATCACATTTTTGGTTCGGAACAATTAAGCTCACTTGCACCTGGTGTGGCTGAGCGATCGCCCAAACCATATATTGCGTTGAATCCGAAGGATGCGGTGGATTTGCAGAAAAAAGAAGGAGAACTGATAGTCGTAAAAATCAGTACTAAATCCTTTAAGCTGCCATTGAAATTCAATTCAACAATTCCAAGAGGCGTTGCAGGATTACCGGTTGGTTTACCTAGCACAGATTATTACAATTTACCCATGTGGTCAGAATTAAAATAGAATTGAAGAGTTAAACAATATTTATGTCGGCTCATCATCAACATCTAAGCACCACGTAAGAATATGAGCAGCACTTCAACTCATTGGTTCATTATCGGTGGCGTGCTGGCCGGCCTGCTCACCATTGCCCCCGGACTTATCTGGTTGGAGCGCAGGATGCTGGCATTGTGGCAAGACCGCTATGGTCCGAACCGAGCCGGCCCCTTTGGCGTGCTGGTTGTTCTGGCTGATACGATCAAACTTTTTTTTAAGGAGGATTGGATACCTCCCTTTGCAGATAAAAAAGTATTTGTGATCGCACCAGCGATCGTTGCAATCACTGCATTGATGAGTTTTGCAATTATTCCCTTTGCTCCGGGGATAATGGTCGTGGACTTAAACATAGGAATACTTTTTTTCCTGGCGATGTCATCAATGGGAGCCTACAGCATTATCCTGGGAGGATGGGCCTCCAACAATAAGTATGCTTTGTTGGGTGCTATGCGCGGGGCAGCTCAGCTGATTTCCTATGAAGTTTTCATGGGACTCTCATTAATGGGTGTCGTGATTTTAAGCGGTTCATTCAGTCTGCAGGACATCGTCCTGGCGCAGAAAGACATGTGGTATGTGGTGCCTCAGTTCATCGGGTTCGTAACGTTCTTTATCGCAGGAATAGCGGAAACACACCGTTTACCATTTGACATCCCGGAGGCAGAGAGTGAACTGATCGCCGGATTTCATTCGGAATACTCAGGAATGAAATTCGGAATATTCTTTGTGGGAGAATATCTAGGCATCACACTCATTTCGGCACTGGTGGTCTGTTTGTTTTTTGGGGGATGGCTCGGTCCGGATTTTCTTCCTCCGCTGGTGTGGTTCATTCTTAAAACATTTGCTTTTATCATGCTATTCATTCTTCTGCGCGCCTCTATGCCAAGGCCGCGGTATGACCAGTTGATGGAATTCGGTTGGAAGATAGTGTTACCATTGACGCTGATCAATCTGTGGGTAACGGCTGGAATAGTATTGTTGAGAGAAAATTAAAGTAGGACTAAAGTCCATTTGGAGTGGACTTGAATACCCATGGGCTTAAGCCCCTGGTAATTATGCGATAATGTTAACGGGCAGCCCAATGAGGTAGTTTGACAGATATGTAATACCTAAAAAAAGAAAAAATGTTCAGCATCGTTCGAAGTATGTGGTTAGTGTTCTTACACATGTTCCATAAACGGGAGACCATTCAGTATCCGGAGGAAAAAGTAAAGCTGCCGGCCCGCTGGCGGGGAAGGATCGTGCTTACCCGCGATCCGGATGGGGGTGAGCGATGCGTGGGGTGTTACCTGTGTGCGGCTGCATGCCCCGTGGATTGCATCGCGCTCCAGGCCACCGAAGATGAACATGGTAGGAGATATCCGGAATTTTTCAGAATCAACTTTTCGCGCTGTATTTTCTGTGGGTATTGTGAAGAAGCTTGTCCAACCTATGCCATCCAATTGATACCAGACTTTGAGATGGGTGAGTACGATCGTCAAAATTTAGTGTATGAAAAGGAAGACTTGCTTATCAATGGTGAAGGAAAATATCCAGGGTATAATTATTATAAAGTTGCGGGACTGTCAATCGGAGGAAAAGACAAGGGACAGGCAGACAATGAAGAACTTCCGGTGGATGTGAAAAGTTTGTTGCCTTAAAGAATTACAAATTCCAGATTCCATATTATGACGAATCTGTAATTTGTAATTTGTAATCTGGAATCAAGTAATATGGAGCTTACATTCTATATCGCAAGTGCTGTGGCTGTGTTGGCGACCGCCATGGTGATTACGCGTTATAACATCATTCATGCGCTGTTGTACCTGGTGGTTTCTTTTCTAGCCCTGGCTGTCGTGTTTTTTATATTGGGCGCTCCTTTTGCCGCAGTTCTTGAGGTGATCATTTACGCCGGCGCCATTGTGGTGCTGGTCATCTTTGTAATCATGATGCTCAACCTGAAGAGTGAAGCGGCAGAGCAGGAGAGAAAATGGTTATCACCCAACATCTGGATAGGACCCGCCCTTCTTTCCATCATTCTGTCGTTGGAACTGATCTACATCATTACCACAGCAGACACCTATGGCATAGCCAATCAAGTGGTGGATTCGAAAGCTGTGGGGATGTCATTATATGGAGAATATATTTTAGGAGTAGAACTGAGTGGCATGTTGCTGATGGCAGGCATCGTGGGTGCCTATCATTTAGGAAGACAAAAGAAAAAGGTCGTTCATCGTTTCCTGGAAAAAATAGAAGAATGAGGCCTCACATCGTCCCCTCTCATCAAGTAGAGGGGAAAGGGTGAGAGAAAATAGAAGAGCAAACTAAAATATGAATTCTATCATCATCAGTCACGGATTATTACTCGCGGGTATCTTATTTATGCTCGGTCTTATTGGCGTGTTGATCAGGCGCAATATCATTTTTATGCTCCTGTCAGTGGAGATTATGCTTAACGCAGCCGGCTTGGCTTTCATCGTTGCTGGTTCGAAATGGGCACAGCCTGATGGACAGGTGATGTTCATTTTCATATTGACGATGGCTGCTGCCGAAGTTTCGGTCGGGTTGGCACTGATTCTGCAGATCCATCATCAATTTAAAACCTTAGACAGCGATGCGGCAAACAAAATGAAAGGATAGGACAATTTACAATTTACGAATGGCGATTACCGAATACTGATTACCGATTACCGAATAATGATTACCGGACAACAAAAATAGGAATGAAGGATTTACTTTGGCTTATACCCGCGTTACCTTTTATGGGAGCATTTATCCTGGTTCTTGCCGGGTCTAAGCTCCCCCGGGCGGTTGCGGCATGGATTGGTGCAGGAAGCGTCGGCGTATCCGCGCTGGTGACTGTTCTGGTGGGCATTGATTTCCTGTCATCCTCACCGGCTATTTATTCCTATCAGCAATTGTTATGGGCCTGGATTAGCGTAGGCAATTTTACTCCGAATTTTGCCCTGCACCTCGATGCGCTGTCATTGGTTTTCACTTTTGTGATCACTTTTGTTGGCTTCCTTATCCACATTTACTCAGCCGAGTTTATGGCAGAAGACGAGGGATTTACTCGGTTCTTTGCTTACTTGAATTTGTTTGTCTGTTCAATGTTGATCCTTGTGCTCGCAGACAACTTGGTCTTGTTGTACCTCGGTTGGGAAGGAGTGGGATTGTGCAGTTATTTGTTGATCGGATTCTGGTACAAGGAGGAGAAGAATGGCTATGCCGCCAGGAAGGCATTTATCGTTACCCGGGTGGGCGATACGGCCATGGCCATTGGATTGCTTATGCTCTTCCAAACATTCAACACATTAAATATACAAGCAATAACAGCTCAAGCCCCATTGGTTTGGATAAGTGGATCAGAAGCTGCATTGACCATCGCTTTGTTGTTGCTGGGTGGAGCGGTTGGGAAATCGGCGCAGTTGCCCTTGCAAACCTGGTTGCCAGACGCTATGGCTGGCCCATCTCCAGTGAGCGCACTCATTCATGCGGCTACGATGGTCACCGCCGGCGTTTACCTGATCGCGCGCACCCATGTGATTTTTGAACTCGCTCCTACAGCGTTGCTGATCGTGGGAATCATTGGGGCGACAACCTTACTATTGGCTGGATTTGCAGCCCTTACTCAATCCGATCTTAAACGTGTACTGGCCTATTCAACTATAAGCCAAATCGGTTATATGTTTTTGGCTTTGGGTGTAGGCGCCTGGTCAGCCGCCATCTTTCATTTCATGATCCATGCTTTCTTTAAAGCCCTTCTTTTCCTCGCTGCAGGAGCCGTGATTATGGCATTGCATCACGAACACGATATGTTTAAGATGGGTGGACTAAGGAAGAAGCTACCCGTTATTTATTGGACTTTCTTAATTGGTTGTTCATCGTTGGCCGCCTTGCCCCTTATCACGGCAGGATTCTATAGCAAAGATCAAATTCTCTGGTTGACATGGGCGGGAGAGAAAGGGGATGATTGGTTTTTTTTCGCAGCGCTTGCGGGTGCATTTGTCACTTCGATTTATACATTCAGGATGTTGTTCATTACTTTTTTTGGAAGTGAACAAACACATGTCGGTCGTCCACCCGGGAAATTAATAACCATACCCTTGATCGTCCTCGCTGTACTCTCTTTGATTGGTGGATTCATAGAATTACCTCACACTTTTGGACATCTCACCCTGCTATCTGATTTCTTGAATCCGGTGCTGCCTTCCATATCCCTGCGGCATGATGCTGAGAATATGGAGGGGATAATGCAAGCGGTAGCAGCAGCAGTAGCAATGTTAGGAGTGTATGTGGCTTATTTCTTTTATCTGAAGAAACCCGAGTTGGCAGAGAGGATCAAAGATTACGGCAAAGGCCTTCATCAA
>JAYWDP010000287.1:0-5163 GCA_043779775.1 Cyclobacteriaceae bacterium | reverse complement strand
TCATTGCCATCGACCCGCTGGATGGATCATCGAACATTGATGTGAATGTTTCCATCGGGACCATCTTCTCCATTTACAGAAGAAAGACACCCGTCGGCAAACCTATTTCTGAAGAAGACATTCTCCAAAAAGGCTCAGAACAAGTAGCCGCAGGTTATATTTTGTACGGATCTTCGACTATGCTCGTTTATACCACCGGTCATGGCGTCAATGGATTTACTTACGAGCCAACGTTGGGGGAGTATTTTCTTTCTCACCCGGATTTAATCATGCCTGAGGACGGAAGAATATTTTCCATAAACGAAGGCCCTGCTAATTCTTTTCCTAAATCCGTCAAAGACTACCTGTTGTACTGCAAGGAAAAACAATTTACAGCACGGTATATTGGCTCACTGGTCGCTGATTTTCACCGTAACATGCTGAAGGGAGGTATTTATATTTATCCCGTCAATGAGAAAAATCCGAAGGGAAAACTGCGCTTGATGTATGAGTGTAACGCCCTCGCTTTTATTTCAGAGCAGGCAGGAGGGTTGGCCACTGACGGCAAAGACCGGATTTTGGATATTCAGCCCCAATCGCTTCATCAACGGACTCCGTTTTATGTGGGCTCAAAAAAGATGGTTGAAAAAGCAGAGAGTTTCTAAGCCAACTTTGTCATGTTTTCTCTTCCTTTTTTTCTTCTCTTAATATCTCCGGTGCGTATTGGAGGATAGCGCCGTACCACTTGACGAGTTTCTTAATATCAGAAACATAGACGCGGTCTTCATCGTATTCAGGTAATACAGATTTCATAAATGCCTTTAATTCGCCAGGCTCAGAATTGCCATCTACACCCAAATCGCTCCCGAACTCAGCATTGATTTTCTTTAAAAGGTCACTCAATGGTGAGGTGCCCTCTTTGGTTCGGGTATAGATTGAGATTTCTTCCAACAAAGACAAGCGATTATTGGCGCTGGCAACCAATTTTGTTTTGGCTTCATCAAGGGATTCCAACAGTACGCCAGTCTTACCTGGTTTTATAATTTTAAATAACCCCCCCTTGCCCGATACACTTGCCAGATCTTTTAATTCCATAAATAATTGAAATGATTTTGAATTTATTTTTGAAAACGATGTTCCGATGGTCGCAAAAGTAAGAATTAATCAGATGTCAAGAGAGTTTTAATATAAGCCAGCAACTCTTTGCGGCCGATATTTTTTTCCGCCGATGTTACGAAAACTGGCGGCAACTCCTCCCAACTTGCTGAAAGTGTGTCAATCCAATTTTGTTGGGAAGCCATCAGTTCGTTTTTTGTGATTTTATCTGATTTAGTAAATACCAGAGAAAAAGGAAGCCCCATTTCACCCATCCACTGAATAAATTCCTGGTCAATATTTTGTGGATGGTGACGGGGATCCAGCAGGATAAAGGTGGTGAGCAGATTTTCGCGTTTTTTTAGATAGGTTTCAATCATTGAACCGAATGAACGGTGCTTGCTTCGTGTGATACTGGCATATCCATAGCCTGGCAGGTCCACCAGGTACCATTCTTTATTAATAAAAAAATGATTAATGGTCTGTGTTTTTCCGGGCGTAGACGAGGTCATGGCAAGGTTTTTCCGACTCACCAGGGAATTGATCAGGGAAGATTTACCCACATTGGACCTACCGATAAATGCAAATTCCGGCTTTCCGGGCTTCGGACTTAGGGAAGGATCGGTATTGCTTACGATAAAGTCTGCTGAATGGATAATCATGAGAATGGCCTGGTAAAAATACCAATAAGAACGGGGGAATTTTAATTTATTGAAATTAGCACGATGAAAAGCCGGCAGGCGTTTATTGGTTTTGCTTTGATGGTGACTTTAACAGGTTTCCTCCAGGCACAGGATCAGAACCAAAAATCAGTGGAGTCAGGTGATATTAGTCAGGCGGACTATATAAAAGGTCAGTCGTTTCATCGTGAATTAAAATTTGACTCAGCGATAGTGTATTATCAACGCTTTCGTGAAAAGTGGACAAGTTCTGGCAGCTCCCGGGGTAATGTGAAACTGAAGGAAGTAGAGAAGAGAATATGGGAGTGTGAATCGGGAAAAAAATTTCTGGCAGCGCCCCGGGAATTTATTATAGAAAACCTCGGGCCGACAGTGAATTCACCATTTGAGGATTATGCACCCGTAATGAATGGTGATGGCAATTTATTGGTGTTTACCTCCCGTCGCGCCAAGGGAAACCTCAATTCTCATAAGTCAGATGAAGGAAAATATTTTGAAGACATTTATTTTTCTAAAAATGAGAAAGCAAATTGGTCTTTGGCTCAGAATATCGGACCGCCGGTCAACACACTTTATCATGATTCGGATCTCGCTTTGTCAGCAGATGGCAAACAACTTTTTCTTTATACCGATGAAAACGAAGGAGACATATTGTTCAGCAGATGGATCCATGGGAAGTGGAGCATACCGCAACGCCTTCCCTGGCCTATCAACACGCCCTTTCATGAATCATCGGTTTCTGTGGCAGCGGATGAAAAAAAATTATTTGTAGCCAGCGAGCGCCCTGGAGGGTTCGGAGGATCGGATATTTATGTATTTGAAAAAAAATCCACGGGTCAGTGGGGGCCGGCGCTCAATTTGGGTCCTTCTATCAATACAGCATGGGATGAGGACAGTCCTTTCATCGATTATGACGGAAGGACTTTATATTTCAGTTCGACAGGACATAATTCCATGGGTGGTCATGATATTTTCCGGTCTCAACGGGGTTTTGCCCAATGGACACCGGCAGAGAATTTGGGTTACCCAATAAATACACCGGGGCATGATAGTTATTTTGCCAGTGCCCGCGATGGAAAAAGCGCTTATTATTCTTCCGTTCGTGCGGGGGGTTTTGGAGAGGAAGATATTTATCATATTACGCTACCAAAGGAATTTGTCCGGGAGGAAGTTATTCCTGTTGCCGAAGAAAATCTTCTTCAAAGGAATACGAAAGTTATTGCCAACGCAGTGGTAATTTATTTTGTTTACGGTTCATCGGAGCTGCCCATCACGGAATATGAAAAATTAAATGCCATTGTAACCGAAATCAAGGATCGTGTCAGCTACCAAATTAAAATTGATGGACACACTGACAATACCGGGTTAGAACAATTTAACCAGGGCCTTTCGCTGGCCAGGGCGCAGTCTGTAAAATCTTATTTTGAATCCAAAGGCATCCGGATTGAAAATATTGAAATTGCAGCATGGGGTGCCAGCCGCCCGGTCGCGGCCAATGAGGAAGAAAAAAGTGGGCGCGCGCTAAACAGAAGGGTGGAGGTACGGGTTATTCATGATTAAAATCGTAAATCGCAATCCGATTGGACACACAAGTGGTAGTTCCCTATAAAGAAGATTCGTCTGCCAAGAAGCAGCAGGTAGCCAGGATGTTTGATAGCATCAGTGGCCGCTATGATTTTCTTAATCACTTTTTAAGCATGGGCATCGACATTCTATGGCGAAGGAAGGCCATTGCATTGCTCAGGGACATTCAACCCAAGGTAATTCTGGATGTGGCCACCGGAACGGGTGATTTAGCCATTGAAGCATTGAGCTTGAAGCCGGATAAGATTATCGGAGTGGACATCTCGGAAGGCATGCTGGACGTAGGTCGAAAAAAAATGCTGTCGAAAAAAATTGACCACCTTATTGAGCTCCGTTCAGGCGATTCTGAAAATCTTCCCTTTGCAGATAATTTTTTTGATGCCGTCATCGTTGCCTTTGGTGTACGGAATTTTGAAAACCTGGAGCGTGGCCTGGCTGAAATGCTGCGGGTTGTTAGGCCCGGTGGTAAAGTAGTCGTGCTGGAATTCTCCCGGCCTGCAAAATTCCCGATGAAGCAGTTGTACAACGTTTATTTTACTGCCATCTTGCCGTTGATTGGCCGCTGGATTTCGCGCGATCAGGCAGCGTATCGCTACCTTCCCGAGTCCGTTCAAGCCTTTCCGGATGGAAATGATTTACTTAAAATCCTCTCCGATATTGGATATAAAAATCCGCAATGCGATCCATTAACATTTGGAATAAGTTCGCTCTACTGGGGTACCAAATAACGGTCCTTCTGGTATTGGTATCGGGTCTTTCGTACGGACAGCATTTTAAATGGGCCCGTCGGAATAATCCTGAATTCGACAATCGCAAAATTTCTTATGGATTCATGATTGGCCTTCATACGTCGGCCTACCAACTGAAGTACTCAGATCAATTTGTCACTCAAAATTTTGATACGGTCCATTCCGTGCAGACGCCATTTTCTTCTGGATTCTCACTGGGATTTTTAGTGAATCTGCGTTTGAATGAAGTGCTGGACCTGCGCATCATGCCCAAAACCGGATTTTATGTCCATAAAATTATTTACTACTACACCGATAATACAACAAAGCAGCAGACGGTGGAAACCACCATGGTAGAGTTTCCGATTTTATTAAAGTATAAATCAATGCGCCGCGGCAACGTTCGCATGTACATGGTGGGAGGATTTACTCCCTCCATTGAGGCATCGGGCAAAAATGATGTGCAGTCAAGCACCGCCAACCTGGGTATCAAGAGCAGAAATCTCACCATTGATGCGGGCATCGGTTTTGATTTTTACTTTCCCCTATTCAAACTTTCTCAGGAGATCCGATTTCAGCATGGCATTTCCGATATGTTGGGCACCGACCAGAGTGCGTACAGCGCTCCCATCAAATCTCTGAACACCAATACCATTTCGGTATATTTTATATTTCAATAACATGAACGTGAAACGAATTGCGCTAATTACCGGAGCCACCGCCGGAATCGGAGAAGCCACGGCCCGTTTGCTGGCTAAACATGATTTCAAACTCATACTCTGCGGAAGACGGAAAGACCGGTTGGAAAAATTACAACGCGAGCTTTCAGCTTTCACAGAGGTCTCGGGACTTACTTTTGATGTTCGCAACCGTAAAGAAGTCACTGACGCTATTCAATCCATTTCAACACAATGGAAAAACGTGGACGTACTCATCAATAGTGCCGGCGGTGCTCACGGACTAGATCCTCTTCAATCAGGAAATGTGGATGACTGGGATGCCATGATTGACAGTAATGTGAAAGGGCTCTTATACGTGACACGTGAAATTCTTCCCGGGATGGTGGAGCGAAAGTCAGGCCATGTGATCAACCTGGG
>JAYWDP010000286.1:0-5173 GCA_043779775.1 Cyclobacteriaceae bacterium | reverse complement strand
TTTTTTAATAAATAATCAGTGTTCAAGATATCTTCGTATTTAAGTGGATCCTGAAACCAGTCATCCTTCAAATCTATCTTAACTCGTTTAATTGCCTTCTCGATATTTAAGCTTAGTCCTTTAATTGTTATGTCCTTTCCCACAGTAGTCATGATAAACTTTGATCATTTAAGTAAGAAAACAAAAGCTCGACCAATTCAATTTGAAATACTATTATCAAACTGAATATTTCCGAACGTAACAATGAACAATTCGGAAATTCAATAGACCACTAAAAATCAAAAACCTCCAATGCCTTTTTCCAGTTCTTTTTCAGTATTGGATGGCTCACGCTGGTCTCACCATGAGAAGGTTCCCCGGAGAAATGGCAATATTTTTCAGCGTATTCCGGATCGCTATATTTGCTCCAGGATTTAAACGCATCATAGCTCATTGGCTTCTCAATGTTGAACGGGATTGAAACACCAGTCCTAATGCAAAATCCGGTTGACCTTTCAGTTGATTTAGTGGTTGCTGAAACTTCCAAATGCTTTTTCTCCGTTTTAGCTGGTGTGTCTGCCGTAACAATCTTAACAGTAACTCTAATTTCTTCACTTATCGTTAATAGGCGTTGGACTTCCTCCAAAGTGGCACTATACAAGTCAGCGTCTTGCGTTTTGGAAATATAAATTCCCATTTCGTTATTGTTCTGCTGCGAAAACTCATACAAATTCATGGAAGTTATGATTGCTTCATTTTCGTTCAAGTAACACTTGGCATGCAAGTTTTTACAAAGACTTGTCCTTATGCCGATTTGACTTTCTAACCAGTTGTTTTCTTCAAGCTGCAGTTTGTTTTCCCTGTAAACAATCCGTATGTCTCTCTTTTGGATATTTAAATTACTAAGGTGCTCCTTAATTCGATCAGTAAACTGCAGATATGGACTTATCAAGATCAATCTGTCTTTTGTGCCTTTGATGAGTTCCTCCAAGTGGTAGGAAACTCCAGTCGTGTTTAGGAACTTTGCCATATTTTGGTTGTTATTAATTGTTATTACGCCGTCTCAAGTTCATTGGTACTGTCCGGCTACCTGTGCAAGTATCACCCGTCAATGTTTTTTAGTTTTAACCTCACTTTGGCCAATGGTTCCTTAAATGCCTTCTCCATTCTTAACATACCGTCGACCATAAACTCGATCATTTTACTCCAGTCGTCCTTGTTAAAGTAGTCAACGTTGTCCAATTGGTGTTTTACCCTGCAAGCCTTTTTATTGTCAAGTCGTTCCCAAATCAGATTCTCCCCGAATTGTTTTTCAATTTCCGTCTTGTTCTTAGCAAGTTCGTCAAACACAAACTTATTTTCCTCCGCACTGCTCCGTGACATATATAATTCCGATCGTGCATAATAGTTTGAAATCGCCATGTTCAAATGAATTCCAGAAATCCCAGTCCGACCAGAAATCCAATTATCCTTCGAGGCATTAACATTCTGATAAAGGGACGATTTTTGATTCATCACTTTCAAAAACTCTTTCCAGAATTCCAGCCTTAATAAATGTCTTGATTTAAGTTCCTCCTGAGTATTTATGTTTTCTTGGGTCTTGTCAGCCATACTAATAACATACTCCTCCGACTCCCGCATCGGAATAATTTGTTCAATGTTCAATAATAGGTTTCCATTGTTCTCAAAGGGGGTGACCTTGAAACATTGAATTCTTACCTTATAATTAAGCAGCCATAGGACGGTTGAAGTAACCTCTTTTCTAAAATTCGCTGCAATCAGTATTATTCTTTGGGTCTGTCCACTGTTAATTGCTATCTCAGCAAAATCATTGGCTTCGAAAAATTCAATCAGGTTATCTTCAGCCTTTTGATCGACTGCCTCTTTGTCCAAAAATTCCTGGTAAATTTTTCTTATTTGTTCTTTCTTAAGAGTCGAGCAGTACGAAGCATATTTAAGCGCTTGCCAAGTTACGTCTCTACCAGAGTCATCAAGTTTATTTTCGATGATAACCAAATTCCCTTGCTTGTCAACTGCCAAAAGGTCAAGCCTCTCGTATGTGTCATTGAATCCGTCAAATTCTTTTTGAATGATAAGGAGGTCTTCACCCAAACATTCTGGGTTTTTCGAAATCCACTCTTGAAGATGTTCTCTCTCCTTGAATCCCAGCTCAGCGAAGGACTTCTCTTTGATCTTCTGAATGGTATTTGAATTCTTGTCGATTGAAAACACAGTCGAAATTTAGTTTATTGCTGCCAACGATCCGCCAGGCGGACCCTTATTTCCATATTCCACGTTTTCTTAAGAATTACGGGAAATGAGGAGAATTCAGCGGATAACGGCCCTACAGAAGGCCCTCGTCTGCAAAGGAGAAATGTCCGTCAACGGTGAGTATAAGGTGATCTAACACCTGAATTTCCAGGAGTTTGCCTCCCTCCTTCACCTTTCTAGTCAGGTCAATGTCTGCCTGGCTTGGCTGTAAGTTTCCCGATGGATGGTTATGAGCCAGAATTATCCCGCAAGCATTTGCTTTTATCGCGGCTGCGAAGATGAGCTTAGGATCAGCAACCGTCCCCGTAGCACTTCCGGTTGAAACCTCGAAGATTCCAAGGACCTTGTTGGCTGTGTTCATAAGCAGGACCTTGAATTGCTCAACGAACTCAATTTTTGAGCTGTCCCAATTTTCGAATAGAACATTGTAGGCATCTTTCGAGCCTGAGATTTTAGGTCGTAAGGACGGTTTGACATCAGACTTGTAGGTGAGTTGAATCTCTGCAACTTCATACAATCGTTTTTCATTTGTGGTTTCCATAATCATTTGAATTAATTATGGGGCACCACTGGCTCAGGCCGGAATTTGCGCAAGGAGGAACGGAATAAATGGGGGTTCCTGTAAGGAGGACACGACTGGAAGGGGTAAACCGTTTATGCCGTAGTTCCTTGCCAGCATATTCCGGCCTGAGCCTAAATTCGCGCCGGGATTAATAAAAGAGAATTTCTTTGATTGCCTCAATGGCTAGGATTTGTTTCAGAATCATGCAGGTTATCTCACGATTCTTTCTTCTCATGCCGGTCAAACCTTGCAATGGCTAAGCAGTTGTCAGACTCCGCGGCCCCTTCTTTTCTTTCTCTTCCGCGGTCGGCCTAAGCTATCAGTTGCCAGATAAGATTCGTAATCACCGTCGCGATAATTCCGGTCAGAATAGCCGTCGAATATCTTTTCAAGAGCGAATTTATTTTCTGGTTCTTGATTCCGGTCTTTACCTCGATCAGGTCGGTTTTGAGTTGCTCGGTTATCGCCCGAAGCAGTTTGTGTTCCGTTTCCAGGTGCTGGCATAGGTTGTGAATCGATTTTAGCTCGTACGTGGTCAGGATTGTTCCGGCCCTTTTTGTCAAGGCTTCGATCTCCCCCGAGAGCGCCGCCAGATTTTTCTGATACTGCTCGTTGGTGGGTTCTTGCATTTGCTGCACAAATTGTTGAATGATCTCTTGCTTGTTCATAGTTGATATGTTTGGTTATTGCCCTCCATTTAAAATCATTTCCAAGTTTGGAGCCTGTGATCACGAAGCCTCCGAGTTGGTAGGAGATACCGCTCACATATCCAGTCTTGGCCTGGTTGAATAGGATGTGTACTCCGCGTGATTCCACTGAACGGATGAAGTGTTCAGTAGTCATCCCCGTTCGCTCCTCCAAAACACTTTTGATCATAACCTGAAGCTTCAGCTTCGCTGAGGGCGCCTTCGTCCGCTTCATCATTTCCAGCTCATCCTTGGTTGGAGCCCTTTCGTGAACCTCCCGGCTCGAGACCACCCGAGTCAACTGATATTTCTTCTCCAGCTCTCGCAGTATTTTCTCACTCCTTGCGTAGTCGTTGCTGTCAGTGAGTACCGAACCATCGTAGCCTATTCGATTCACAAGTATATGCAGGTGAGGGTGATCAGCGTCGCGATGGCGGAACATGATGAACTGGTGCTGGGTGAATCCGTTGGCTTCGAGGTAGTCGTGACCGATCCGGGTCATCATTTCGTTCGGAAGGTCTTCGGTAGGTGGGAAGTTGATTGACGTATGGTAAAAGTATTTCTGGAGATTGGGTCGCTGCATCCTCACAAGCTGGACTTCCTTCATGATCGAACCTTCGGAAACCCGTGCAAACGAATGATCAAGCACCTCGGCCACCTTGTTGTTGACCTTTTCGAGGTTGTAGCGCAATGCGCCACGAAAGCCCTTACCCTTGATCTGATTGCCGGTCATGAATGAGCAGTTTAATGATCATGTTAAGCAGTGTAAGCAGTTCATTTTGTAGCACTAGGTAATTCTTGGGAACATCACCCTGGTTGAGCCGATGCGTGCCTTGATTGAGATTAACTCCTACTCTTTTCAGCTCCCGGTAGATCTCCCCTTCGAGTGGAGATACCTTCATTGCCGGGAACTTGCCGGTAAACACTTTCTGGCGAATCCAGTTGGCGGGGTTCAGCTCGCAGGCTGTCGCATAATTATTGACCTTCTCAGCCTCCTCTTTCGTGAGCCTGATGTTCACTTGAATGGTTCTCTTTTCAATATCGTTTTTCCGGGGTCTTCCCATTCTAAAAAGAACGAAGTGATTCCTCCAGTTCAAGCCGTTTGAGCGTAGCGAAAACATGGCTTGCTCCCTCGAACTTGACGGGTCTTTGACTTATTGTTTCGGTGTTCTGATCCATGTTCATGCTGACTTTCTTTATGCACTTAGATTCACTGTCTCAGGTTCTTTTGCGGCTAGACTATTAATTGCTTTTCGGCCCGAAGCGGTTTGTTTTTTCTTTGGACTGTGAGCTTTTGAAATGTGGCCATCTAGAGACCTCTTATTCGGGAATGGCCCGGCATCGCAGTCAGGGCCAGTATTCCACCTTTTCTTTGTCGGCTGTCACACGCTCGTAGAATAGCTCGCTGAGTTGCCAGACGGATAGGGAATGGGTGAGGCAGATTAACAGGCTCACAATTGTTGTCTTTATGGCCTCCTCCGTGGGAGATTTAATCATGATGAACAGGTAGTCGTAGTAACAAACATTGAGACAGAAGCTCACGATAGCGTAGAACTTACCAGTGGTCCTGTTCCCATTGATAATGAATATCAGGATCAGGAATTCAATAATGAAGGCTAAGGCCATCCCGTAAATCCAATTCATGAATGTGAAGCCATAGAAGGTCATATCAAGG
>JAYWDP010000285.1:0-5203 GCA_043779775.1 Cyclobacteriaceae bacterium | reverse complement strand
TTAATATTCTAAGCGGTCGGGATTTGGCTCTTGCCATAGCTTTGGTGTGGCGATGGGTTTGCGCGGCTATGGCATGTGCCAAAATGCGTGGGGCAATTTGACCCGTCCTGAAAAAAGTTTACAGTGTGGAAGGATAATCCTGCCACAAGTTTACATATTATTTTTAATCCTGAATACCGTTTACATTTGTTTTGGAGACGAAACGGACGTGGGCAATGCTGGAGAGCAACTCACCAGGGATAAATCTCCGGGTGACGAAGTAATTCGTTTTAATCATGCCGGTCTCAATAGTCATTGAGATTCGGCATTTTTATTAGATTACTTTAGAACCCCATATGCCTAAATAAAACTCAAGCTATGTCATGGCTACCTCCTTTCGCTTTGTGATTACGTAGTAATTTTTCCAGTACTTCTTTAGTTCTCCTGTCCGTTGATGAGCTACAACCGGAGTGAGATATTCAATACTGCTATGAGGCCGTTGGTGATTGTAAATACTGATGGCCATTGATACCGCTTTCTTTGCCTCATGAAAATTCTGATAATGTGCGTCCAGCAATTCGTCCTTTAGAATTCCGTTTACTCTTTCTGCTAAGGCATTTTCTAGCGGGTCTCCACTTTGTGTCATGCTAATTTGGACGTTATGGTTGTTCAACAACTTTACATAATCTGCGCAACAATATTGTGATCCACGGTCAGAGTGATGAATGATATTTTCCACAACAGGGTTTTCTGTCAAAGCCATTTCGAGAGCTTCAATACAGCCATCAGCGGATAAATTTTCACACAAACAAAACCCTACAATTTTTCTGGAATAGGCATCCGTAACCAAACTTAAATAAGCAAAGCCGTCAGCCACAATGATATAAGTGATATCGCTAACCCAAAGCTGATTGGGCATTATTGGGATGAATCCAACAATAAGATTACGATACTTAAACATCCAGTGATTAGAAAAGGTGGTGATTGGTTTTCCACGTTTCCGCTTTCTTACCAACAAATGATGTTCTGCCAATAGATCAAACATCGCATCACGACCGATGCAAATGGAATGCTGTTCCATAAAACCCTGCATCATAAAAATCAGTTTTCTAGTCCCCAACCGTTTTTGATGTACACGGATTGCCATAACCTCCTGTAATAACAAATCATGTTGCAAAGCTTCCTTTTGCGTTTGCAAATGAAATTGATAGTATGACTGCCGACTATAACCAAGTTGTGAGCAAAGTAAAGTGATGATCCGGCTTTCGCTTTGCCCTAAATTCATGACCGCTTGGTGCCATACTTTTTTCTCAATTCTACCCCCGTATATTCCTCTGATAAGCGAAGGATTTCCTGTAACAGCTTGTTTTGCAATTTTGCTTTACGAAGTTCTGCCTGTAACAAGGAAACTTCCTTAGGAACATCAGGTGTATGCTCCTTCGCCAGTTGATTGAGCCTTTTGGTTTTATCTCTCCATGATTCCTTCCTGCCCTGACTCTCCCTGACCCAGTCACAAATACTGCGATGCGGGATGTCATGTTTAGCTCCTAGCTCACGATAGCTGTAAACACCAGTCAGATATTCGGCAATTATTTCTTCCCTGGTCGCCCGACTGCCAGGTTTACTTTTTTGTTGATGTTTCATTTTTTGTGCGAAATAAATTTACGTTTTTTCGTAAACCTATTTCAGGACGAGACACGGAGCAGAATCTTTTTAAAAATGCGAAGGGTCGGCCATTTCTTTTGTAATGTGTCCAACGTTTTAAATTTTTCAAAGTCAAAGTTGTCACGAAGTCGTTCTCTTGTCCGCGTGGAGAATCTTTGTAATCAAATTGTCAACCGTTAATTGGTAAACTCCTTTGTCCGACCCTATGGCTGGCAACATCTGTATATACTGCACTCCGTGCAGTATATATCCTTATTCCAAAATCGGATGCGGTGCATCCGAAGGTCTTTCTTCGAGATTGAATTGCATGATAGTGCGGGCGCAGGTGTTCCAACGAAGTTTAGCATCGTTGTTGCCCTGGGGTGCAAGTGCTTCGGCCTTCTCGTAAAAATCCATTGCCTCGAGATACCACTCAAAAGCGTCAAAGTCAGAGCCGTGGACGGGAGAGTTCAAGGCTACGTTCCCCTGGCGTTCATGGATAATCCCGGTGTAGTAGGCACGCAAGTATTCATCTTTTAAACTAAAGGCCATGTCCTGTGCTTCTTTGGCCACCGTCATGGTAGATTGACCAAATTGATCCGTGAGTGCCAGCAGCAAAACGATACGGGCTTTCTGGTTATCCTTATCTACTTCCAGGATGTCGAGACAAATACTTTCCGCAAGTTTTGGCGAGTTGAGAAGCCGATAATGTTCGGCCTTGGCCAGCGCTGAATCCACACCGTCACGGGAGAGTGGTTTCAGTTTGAATGTTTGTTGTTTCATATCACAAAGGGATAATTCCAATTCTAAAGTACTATGGAATGTTTGGGAAAACAAGGGGTAAATACATTTCACGCAAAGACGCTAAGGCGCAAAGAAATGCAAAGATCCAGTGCCTCCGCGATGACGTGAATCAAAATTGTCTGATAGCAACTGTGTTAATCTGTGTAATCTGTGGCAAAGTTTTATTTCCTTTCCTGACTTTTAAACAACCTGAAAAACCACATAATGGGATCATAAAACTTGTCGGCCACCCGTTCTTTCAGAGGGATGATGGCGTTGTCAGTAATGGTTATCTTCTCCGGACATACATTCGTGCAGCACTTGGTGATGTTGCAATAGCCAATGCCGCCTTCGTCTTTTAAATCTCCACGACGGTCTTCTATGTCGAGCGGATGCATCTCAAGGGCAGCGGTATAAACGAGGTGCCGGGGTCCCATAAACTCTTCGTGTAGATTGTGTTCGCGCAACACATGACATACATCCTGACACAGAAAACATTCAATGCACTTTCTAAACTCCTGAACACGGTCAATATCGGATTGGGCCATCCGCCAGGTGCCATCCGGGGCATCCGGTTTGCGCGGCTTGAATTTCTTGATCTTCAGCTTCGTCCTGTAGTTGACCGAAACATCCGTCACTAAGTCCCGGATTACCGGGAATGCCTTCATCGGTTGAATAGTGACAGGCTTGTCTTTTGGCAAATCTTCCATGCGCGACATACACATGAGTTTCGGGTGACCGTTGATCTCGGCGGAGCACGATCCACATTTCCCTGCTTTACAATTCCATCTTACCGCAAGATCATTCGCGCTTTCTGCCTGAATCTGGTGAATGGCATCCAATACGACCATACCTTCGGTGATGTCCGTTTCATATTCCTGAAACTGACCGCCTGACGGGTTGGTACGCCATATTTTGAATGCAACTTTGGTCAATGCGTTTAAGTGTTTAATTGTTTAAGTTATTTGCCACCAAGACACCAAGGCACGAAGTTTTACAATTTTCAACCGACTCATCCTTCATTTTCATCCCGATATTTATCGGGACAAATTGATCAATTTGCAAATTATTTCATTTCCTCAATAATTCCCTTCAGGTCATCTCTCATTTTCGGTATCGGCAGGTGACTCAACACCATTTTTCCATTGGCATCTTTTTTAAGACTTGTGTTGAATGAGGCGAAGTCTTCACTCTTGTTTGGGAAATCTTCTCTGAAGTGACCGCCGCGACTTTCCTTGCGGTCCAATGCAGCGACGGCGATGGCCTCTGCCACGGTAAGCATGTGCTTTAATTCAATGGCCGTATGCCACCCAGGATTAAAACCACGGTTGCCTCCGCACGCTGCTCGGTCTGAGAGTTTCTTTAATTCTTCAATTTTGCCAGCGGCCTCGCTCAGTTCTTTCTCTGTCCTGACGATGCCCACCAGTTGTTGCATCATCTCTTGCAGGTTGGACTGGATTTGAAAAGGATTTTCTCCATCCTTGTTGGTCTCTCTTTCGAAGGGAGCGAGCGCCCCTGCAGCTATGTCATTCACTTCCGCTTCTTTAATCTTTCCAGCTTGATTTTCCTTGGCATATTTTGCCGCATGCTCTCCAGCCCGCTTTCCAAACACCAACAGATCGGACAGGGAGTTGCCACCCAGCCGGTTGGCGCCGTTCAGTCCTGCGGTACATTCGCCTGCACCAAATAGTCCGGGTACCGTGGTCATTTGAGTGTCGGCTTCTACCCGGATGCCCCCCATAATGTAATGCGTGGTGGGTCCGACTTCCATCGGTTCCTTGGTGATATCAACACCCGCCAATTCCTTAAACTGATGGTACATACTCGGAAGTTTTCTTTTGATATGTTCTGGCGCGTTGGAGATTTTTTCCTTAATCCAGGCAATGTCCAGGAACACGCCGCCATGGGGCGAGCCACGACCTTCTTTTATTTCCCGCGTGATGCACCGGGCTACATGATCACGTGTGAGTAGCTCCGGCGGACGTTTGGCATTCTTGTCACCTTGCGTATATCGCCAGCCTTCTTCTTCATCCGTGGAAGTTTGTCCCTTGTAGTTGTCCGGGATATCATCAAACATGAATCGCCTTCCTTTATTATTCCTCAGCACGCCTCCTTCTCCACGCACTCCTTCCGTAATCAGCAATCCGCGTACGCTGGGCGGCCATACCATGCCGGTAGGATGGAACTGAATGAATTCCATATCGAGAAGTTCGGCACCAGCGTGATACGCCAGTGAAATGCCGCCGCCAGTACAGTCCCAGCTATTGCTGGAGATCTTATAAATCCTTCCCATCCCGCCCGTGGCGATGATGACGGCCTTGGCATGGAATATTTTGAAAAGCCCTTTCTCGCGATCGTATCCAAACGCACCAACGACTTTGTCACCGTCTTTCAGCAGACTTACGATGGTATATTCTTGATAGATGCTCATGCCCTGGTGAATGCCATGATCCTGAAGGGTGCGAATTAATTCGAGGCCGGTGCGGTCTCCTACGTGTGCGAGCCGAGGATATTTGTGTCCGCCAAAATTACGCTGGAGAATTCTTCCATCGTCAGTCCTGTCAAACACAGCCCCCCAGGCTTCCAGTTCTTTCACCCGGTCAGGGGCTTCTTTGGCATGCAATTCGGCCATGCGCCAGTTATTTAAGTACTGACCGCCTCGCATGGTATCTGAGAAATGAACTTTCCAGTTGTCACGGTCATCTACGTTGCCAAGCGCTGCGGCAACGCCACCTTCGGCCATCACCGTATGGGCTTTGCCCAGCAGGCAGCGGCAAACTACTGCAACAGAGACGCC
>JAYWDP010000284.1:0-5210 GCA_043779775.1 Cyclobacteriaceae bacterium | reverse complement strand
GGTGAACCTTCAGGAGTCCAAATGGTCTTGTATTTGTTGGCGCTTTTGAGTGAGCGAAAAGGAACAATAATCCCCTTGACAAGCATGGCCCGCACGGGATAGGGTATGTCGATGACGCGCTCGTCCATCAGGAATTCGTTCAGGTAGCGTTTTACATCCTTCACCTGGGTGGAATCGGGTGAACCGAGATTTGCCAATAGAATAGCCTTTTTTGCCATGGGCTAGGATTCAGATTGATTTGCTAAACTTTTGATTTACCGAACGTGATCTCCAAAGCCTTGCATCCAGCGCGGCGCAAATGTTACGAATAAAGATAGTTCCCTTGCTGGTCACGCTTATGGTACGATCTTCCAAGGCTACCAGCCCGTCTTCTTCCATCAACTTAATTTGATTAATAATCGAATCAAAAAATTGCTGTTCAATCCGAGCAGGATCCAGGGTTGTACGGTGGGTGCACATCAGTGCTAGAATATTTTCCCGTAACATCAGATCTTCCTCGGTAAGTCCGTGGCCCGTGATGATCGGCAATTCACCGTGTTCAATTTTTTCCTCGTAGGCTTCTACTTCTTTTTCATTTTGTACAAAGGCATTCCAGGAATCACTGATGGAAGAAGCACCCAGGCCGATAATTAATTTATTCTGTGTGGTCGTGTAGCCCATGAAGTTACGATGCATATTTCCTGAGGTGGCGGCTTTCCAAAGTTTGTCATTGGTGAGGGCAAAGTGGTCCATGCCAATGGCATCAAAGCCTGCCTCGCGCAGTAACTCGCTTCCGGTATGATACATCGCCCATTTAGCCTGAGCTGGCGGTAAATCTGTTTCTGTATATCTGCGTTGGCCTTTGCTCTTCCATGGCACGTGGGCATAGGAATAAAATGCGATACGATCCGGCATCAATTTCTTTATTTGCCGGATGGTGTAGCGCACATGTTCCACCGTTTGTGTTGGAAGGCCGTACACCAAATCAATGTTGATGCTGTTATAACCGAGGGCACGTCCCCAATCAACAACCTGCTTTGTTTTCTCAAACGACTGGATGCGATTGATGATGTATTGGACATCCGGATCAAAATCCTGGACCCCCAGACTGAGGCGATTGAATCCAACCAAACGCAAAGCTTTCAGGTGTGCTTCCGTTGTATAGTTGGGATGTACTTCGATGCTAAACTCATGGTCAGCCGGGATAATGCAATCACGGACAATTCCCTCAATTAATTCCGTCAAGTTTGCCGGACTGAAGAAAGTAGGTGTTCCGCCTCCCAAATGAATTTCCCGGATCACGGGTTTGGTATTCATGAAGTTCCGATACATGGACCATTCCTTCAAAACTGCTGCGATGTAGCGTGCTTCCACATGGTGATTCTTCGTGATGCGTTTATTGCACGCGCAAAAGGTGCATAAATTTTCACAGTAGGGGAGATGGATGTAAATACACAATTCGCCATTTTCCCTGGCAAGTGTCTGTAGTACGGATTGTTTCCATCGGTCACCATCGATCGTTTCGGGCTGCCAATAGGGTACGGTCGGATAGCTGGTATACCGTGGCAGCGGTTTGTCGTACTTGGAGAGAAGATCAAGAATAGAACTCATGTTCAGATCTAGAATTGTTCTACCGCTTCTTGGGTAAATTGTATATCAGCATCCGACAATGCATTACAAATGAACCAACTTTCAAATGCTGATGGGGGTAGATAGACTCCCTTCTTCAGCAAATGATGAAAGAACCGACCAAACAGATTATTGTCACAAGCCTTAGCGGAATCAAAATCAACCACAGAATGGTCGCCAAAGTGGACGCTCATCATGCTGCCCAGACGGTTAATACGGTGAGGGATACCTTTTTTATTCAATGCATTCTGGATCCCGTGGGCGAGGGTCTTTGTTTTGGTTTCCAGATTGGTATAAATCGAAGGATTATTTTGCAGTTCACGCAGCATCGTGTACCCGGCTATCATGGAAATGGGATTTCCGCTCAGCGTGCCTGCCTGGTAGACCGCACCAAGAGGTGCGATTTTTTCCATGATATGTTTCCGTCCGCCGAATGCGCCTACCGGCAAACCACCTCCGATAATTTTGCCAAAAGTTACCAGATCAGCATCAACATTAAATAGCTCCTGAGCACCGCCTGGTGCAAGACGAAATCCGGTCATTACTTCATCAAATATCAACACGATTCCATGCTGTGTACAGAGTTCGCGCAGGCCTTCCAAAAATCCTGGATTGGGCAGAATGCAACCCATGTTCCCAGCCACGGGTTCAACGATGACGGCCGCAATCTCTCCGGGGTGTTTCGTAACCAGCCGCTTTACTTCGTCCAGATTGTTGTAGGGTGCAGTTAAGGTATCCTGTGCTACTGACGCCTGTACACCTGGAACCGATTGGATATCGAGCGTCGCTACTCCGCTTCCTGCCTTTACCAGAAAGGCATCAGCATGACCGTGATAACATCCTTCAAACTTGATAATCTTGTTGCGCCCGGTAAAGCCTCTGGCTAATCGAACGGCACTCATGCACGCTTCTGTGCCACTGTTAACCATCCGGATCAGGTCAATATTGGGCGCCATTTCTTTTATCAGTTCGGCCATTTGGATTTCAAGTTCCGTAGGTGCTCCAAATGAAGTTGAATCGCCTGCCTTCGCCCGGATAGCCTCCACAACAGGTGCGTAGGCGTGTCCAAGCATCATAGGACCCCACGAGTTGATATAGTCGATATATTGATTTCCATCTTCATCAAATAGGTAGGCACCGCTGGCCCGCTTTATAAAGACAGGTGTGCCTCCCACACTTTTAAATGCACGTACCGGCGAATTCACACCCCCGGGGATGTGGGCCTGGGCACGGGTAAATAATTGCTCACTTTTCCGCTGAGAATAAGTCTCCATGTTCTACTTGTTTAATAATTGTACGGCATGCTTGGCAAAATAGGTAGCAATCAAATCTGCCCCAGCACGCTTAATGCCGGTTAAAACCTCGATGACGGCCTGATCTTCGTTGAGGTAGCCTGCTTTGCTGGCTGCTTTGATCATGGAATATTCGCCACTTACATGATATGCACTGACGGGAATATGCACTGCATTCTTCACCTCACGGATAATGTCCAGATAAGCATGTGCCGGTTTTACCATAACGATGTCCGCGCCCTCCTCGACATCCATCATCACTTCCTTAATGGCTTCGATGCGGTTGGCAGGATTCATTTGGTAGGTCTTCTTATCGCCAAATCCGGGCGCGCTGTCAAGGGCATCACGGAAGGGTCCATAAAAGCAAGACGCGTATTTTGCGCCGTAACTCATAATCCCGGTTTGATGCAACCCGGCTGCTTCAAGTGCGTTGCGGATAGCTCCAATCCTGCCATCCATCATGTCGCTTGGGGCTACAAAGTCAGCGCCGGCCTGGGCATGACTGACACTCATTTTAGCGAGGACTTCTACAGTTTTGTCGTTTACAATTTCTTCACCTTCTACAATTCCATCGTGGCCAAATGAGGAAAAAGGATCCAGGGCCACATCGGTCATCACCACCATTTGCGGCAATGCCTGTTTAACGGCCCGAACACACCGCTGCACCAATCCATTGTCGTTCAACGCTTCCTGCCCGGTATTGTCTTTGAGGTTATCCGGTACTTTAACGAATAACAAAGCAGCCCGCAGCCCCATTTGATAACAGACCTTTAATTCTTCTACGGCCAGGTCCACCGAATAGCGAAAATATCCCGGCATCGTTGCGATCTCTTCGCGCTTGTTATGTCCTTCGATAACAAAGACCGGTACAATGAAATCGGTAGGGCGAAGAATGGTCTCTTCCACCAGCTTCCGGATTGGATCTGATCGCCTGAGTATTCGGTTGCGTCGTATCATATCAATATAATTACTTTTTTATGTCCAATTTTTCGGATGGAGTAAGACCTGCAAGAGCTTTTCTTCCTCGCTTCCGGCCATGGGCTGAAAATTATAATCAAACCGCAAGGTAGGCGGCAGACTCATTAAAATACTTTCTATTCTCCCCTGGGTTTTGATGCCGAACAAGGTTCCTCTGTCGTGTAAGAGATTAAATTCCACATAACGCCCACGTCTGATTTCCTGCCAGTATTTTTGATCGGGCGTAAATCCTGTCTGCATATGTTTCTTCACAATTGGCCAATAGGCGTCAATGAAGGCATTTCCATTGGCTTCTGAAAATTTCTGCCAAAACTCAAGGGGACGTGTGCCATCGCCCTTGCAATGATCAAAGAAAATGCCGCCAACACCACGTCGTTCATTATTGCGATGGTGGTTGCAAAAGTAATCATCGCACTGTTGCTTGAACAGCGGATAGAGAGAGGGATCGAACTCATCGCAGCAACGCTTTTGAGTGGTGTGAAAATGAATGGCGTCCTCCTCGTCCAAATAATAAGGTGACAGGTCTGTACCGCCTCCGAACCAGGCGTCGGTTGTGTGGCCCGTTTCATCGTAGACTTCAAAATAGCGCCAGTTTGCATGGACGGTGGGCACAAGCGGACTTACCGGGTGAATGACCAATGATAGTCCGGCGGCAAAAAAGTTGTGCCCCTTTACTTTCAATTGTTTAGCCGCGGCTGTCGACAATTCTCCGTGTACGACGGAAATGTTAACCCCTCCCTTTTCAAAAACATTTCCGTTTTGAATGACCTTGGTAATTCCACCACCACCTCCGGGTCGCTGCCAGGGATCTGATACAAACAATCCTTTCCCATCCAATTCCTTCAGGGCCGAACAGATTGTGTTCTGCAAGGTTTGGATATGGTTAACAAAGTGATCTTTGATGGAAGAACTCATTCTCTGTACTCCTTTACCGCATCAATAAAAGCCTTGGCATGATCAACCGGAATGTGTGGCAAAATTCCATGTCCCAGATTGGCAATGTAGGCTTGTGCTCCGAAAGCTTTGATCATTCGCTGGGTTTCTTTACGAACTTCAGAAATAGGCAGGAGGAGTTTGAGCGGGTCAAGGTTCCCCTGAAGGCTCACTCGATTTCCTGTTTCCTGTCTCGCTTTTTCAGGACGAATATTCCAATCTATGCCGATGGCCGAAACCGATGGATTCAGGGATAGGGAATTGAGCGCATAAGAGCTTCCTTTTGGAAACAAAATAACGGGTGCATGAGGTGCTACGGCCTCCGCTATTTGTAATAAATAACGACCAGCGAATTCGTCAAAGTCGTCGGGACTCAACAGGCCACTCCAACTGTCGAAG
>JAYWDP010000283.1:0-5215 GCA_043779775.1 Cyclobacteriaceae bacterium | reverse complement strand
AATGGCGGTTGTTGTGGAAGTCAATGCTGCCATACAAGGTGGTGGCATAGCCCTGCCAGATAGAGCGGTTTTGTCTCCGGTCGTAAAACTGGATCAGGAGTGTGCCGGTCTTTAGATTAAACTTCTTCTGCTCATAGTTAAGCTCTGAATTTTGAGACTTTACCCATTCCTCAATGTCAGGCTGATTGTACCCGTTGAAATTGAGACTGTCATTAAACATTTTGAAGCCAATAATAAGGTGGGGGCGGTGCTCAGATTGTTTGTAACCCAAAAACCGCATCCGGGATATTATGGATTTCTCAATTACTAAATTGACCATGCTTGAATCCTCCAGACCTATGGGCCGCATGATTTCAAATGTGCGGTATTTCTTGAAATTCCCTCGATAGCTGTAATCATACTCTACAGGAAGCTCCTTGTATCCAAAACAGGATGAAAGCAAAATCACTAAGAAAAGGGGAGATAAAAATTTCCTCATACTCAGTCAGGGTTATGATTCAAGCCAAAATTTACTTCACTTCGACCAATATATCAATTTAACAATTTGTAAATGTTTAAAGTGCCGCATTTAATATGGAAAGGCAGTATTTATTTCAATAGTTGGAAATTAGGGGCCTTAAAATGATCTTTAAGAAGATTACATAAATATCTATGCCCAGTGAATCCACTCAATTCCATTGTTTCGGCCCGGTTTTCAATCTATAACAGTCTATTTCTCAATCTGCCCTTCCAGAATATTTCTAAGACTGGGAATTTCCTGCCACTACTTCAACAGGCCTGCGAGGTAGGGTATGAAGCTGGGTTGCAGCCCGATGCAATTATTGCCAAGTTCTTTGATGACTATTCTCCTGGCAGCAATGAAAAGGACAAATTTGATTTCCTTTTCAGGGTTATCCAATACATCGAGCGACAGGTAGTTCTTTTTGATTCCATTGAAGATTCTTCTTTTGAACAAATTAATGATGTGCGCGGCAAGGGATCCATTGCAGCCTTCATGCTCCGGGCTGAGGCCGACGGTAAGCAGGCAGCACTCCGGAAGAGTCTGGAAGATTTTTCTGTTCGTGTAGTACTTACAGCACACCCTACTCAATTTTATCCTGGCAATGTATTGGCCATCCTCACGGACCTGGAATTGGCTATTCGTCAAAACGACCTTCAACAAATCAATCTTCTTCTTCAACAGCTTGGGAAAACAGGTTTTATAAAGCAGCAAAAGCCAACACCCTTCGATGAAGCCGTTAGCTTATGTTGGTTTCTGGAGAATATTTTTTACCAGGCGGCTCCGGCCATTGTTTTACAACTGATAAGAGGACTCAACATATCCCTTGACCAGTGGAAAAATGATAGTCTGATCTCCATTGGCTTCTGGCCGGGTGGCGACCGCGATGGAAATCCTTTCGTAACGACCCCCATCACACTACAAGTGGCGCAACGATTGCGTCAGGGTGTTCTCAATAATTATTATAAGGACGTTCGGGTACTGAAGCGCCGATTCACATTTGATGGTGTTGAGCCGCTTATCCAGAAAATTGAGAAGAAGGTATATGGCATGCTGTATGGCGGAGACAAGTATTCAAGCCTTGATGAATTGCTCAATGATTTACTGGAGGCTCGCAGAATCCTGGTTGAACGACACGGGGGCCTTTTTCTCGATCTGCTGGAGCAGTTTATTCTGAAAGTAAAGATTTTCGGGTTCCATTTTGCATCCCTCGATATCAGACAGGACGGCCGCAAGCATGAATCGGTAGTAAGGAATATTTTAGCTGTCAATGGAAAAGAAGCAGGTGTTTTCAACCAACCCACGGATTCAAAAAGGATTGAAGCGATATTAAAATCTGGAATAGATGCTTCTTCTTTTTCCTCACAGGATCCAATGGATGAGGAAACGGTTTCAAGTTTCCGTGCAATCAAAATAATCCAGAGCCAAAACGGACCCCAGGGCTGCCACCGGTATGTCATCAGCAACTGCCAGAGCGCGTTTCACATCATTCAGGTTTACCAGTTGGCAAAATGGCTCGTTGCAGATGAAGGTCTTTTACCCCTTGACATCGTTCCGTTATTTGAAACTATCGAAGACCTCGCTCATGCGCGTACGATCATGGAGGAGATCTATGAAATTCCGGAATACCGGATGCATCTTGAGCAGCGGGATAACAAGCAGACTATGATGCTGGGCTTTTCTGATGGTACCAAAGACGGAGGATACCTGCGTGCCAACTGGTCGATCTTCCGTGCGAAAGAAGCGCTCACGGAGGTGTCGCGGAAGTTTGGTGTGAGCGCGATTTTCTTCGACGGCAGGGGAGGTCCTCCGGCCCGGGGCGGCGGCAACACCCATGATTTCTACGCCTCCCTCGGTGACTCCATAGAAAACAACGAGGTGCAAGTAACGGTCCAGGGACAAACCATCAGTTCGAACTTCGGGAAGGTAGCCTCCTGCCAGTACAATCTGGAACAACTTCTTTCCGCAGGATTGGAAGGAAAAGTCTTTGGTCACCCGGGAGGTCAGCTTACCGAAGATGATAAAACCTTATTAGACCAGCTCGCGGAAGCAAGTCATCGCTCCTACCTCGACCTAAAATTGGATCCAAAATTTGTTCCTTACCTGGAGAAGGTAACCCCTTTGCCATTTTTCGGAGATACCAACATTGGTTCGCGACCGGTAAAGCGCTCGGCAGGAGAAGGGTTAAAGTTTGAAGACCTGCGGGCCATTCCGTTTGTGGGCAGTTGGGCCCAGATGAAGCAGAATATACCGGGATTTTATGGAGTAGGAAGCGCTTTGAAAGAGCTGAAAGACAAAGGCCGGTGGAAAGAGTTACAGGCATTATATCAGAACTCCCTGTTCCTTCGCACCCTCATGGGCAACAGCATGATGTCCATGACCAAGTCGTTTTATCCGGCCACCGCTTACCTGGCCAAAGACCCTGAGTTTGGGGATTTCTGGAAGAAGATGTTCCGGGAATTTGAGTTGTCTAAGAAAATGGTCCTGGAATTATCGGCTATGCCGGAGCTGATGGAAAACAATCCTTCGATACGCGAATCGATAAGGTTACGGGAGCGTATTGTGTTGCCTTTGATCACCGTACAGCAATTTGCTTTGATGCAATTGCGAGGCATGAAAGATAAAGAACATGAACAGCTTTATCGTAAATTGATAATCCGGTGCATGTTTGGGATTATCAATGCGGCCAGGAATTCGGCGTAAAGTGGATATAGACAATTACCGAAAGGTCTATTTGGACTCATATTCTGGAATATTTTATCCTTTTTCCTCCCAATCTTCATTGTTTTAGGAATGGGACCTTTGATGAGTTTCGTTACTGCATTTACAATCTGGATAATGTTGACAATTGGGAACCTAGTCTTGAAACTATTAGTGAGAAGTATTAGTTGACTTCATCAAAGATTGTGGTTCATTTTTCGAATGAGGAACATTTTCAAATCTTCAAATAGTTTCATTTTCAAATTGACTTCTACGACAGCAAAAACAAGAATATCAACGGAAATATTACCCCCAGCCCCGCCAGCCACCAGCCGCGTTTTCTGAAACTCATCGGTCCCTTCTCGATAAACATCCCTGTCATGGCCATCGTGAACATGGCAAGGCCGAAAGCGTCAGAGTAATAGATCCACCACTTGCTGGTGTCCTGATGCAGTTTCGTAAATTGACCAAGGATGGGAGTCGTCCGGTAAGATTCAATTTTTCCTTTTCCGGATGCCAGATCAACCTCCACATCGTGATTCAGGTAGGAGATGCGCAGGTTCTTCTCATCGGCAGAAAATCTTCTCAGCTCATCTTCGATACCTTGTGATTTAGTGAAGCCGGCAATGAAAGTTTCATTAATAGAATCTTTACTGGCGGGAAGTGAGATCGCTATCTCCTTGGAATCATAGATGTATCTTCTCGGATTCCAGCTGTTGCGGTGGTTCAGAAAAATACCTGAAACAGAGAAGGCTATGATCAGGCCAAGGAAGAAATAGGCGATATCGCGGTGGGTGTTGCGGGGAGTAAGGTTCATGGAAAAGGGTTTAGACTCAAATATAAAAATCGGTTTTAATCTTTTGTGAAAGAATTTGACCGTTGGACAACTTACTGACAGCATTTATTCCCTGATCTGTGTATTTTTAATTTATCAACCCATACCCCTATGAAGTATTTCCTGTCATTATTCATTCTGACCCTTTTTTCAAGTGTTCAGGCACAGTCTCTCACAGATTCCCGCAAGCAGGAAATCGTCTTCCGTTCCGTTAATGTTGTTCCGATGGATAGTGAACGCATCATTGAAAATCAGGATGTTGTGATAAAGGATGGTAAAGTAACTTCGATGGGGTCCACTGGAAAAGTTAAATATGCCAAAGGAGCCCTCATCGTAGAGGCTAAAGGCAAATTTCTGATGCCAGGCCTCACGGAAATGCACGCCCATGTGCCCCCGGTGGATGACCTGACGCCCATGAAGGAAGTACTTATCCTTTTTGCTGCCAACGGCATCACTACCATTCGGGGTATGCTCGGACATCCGCGGCATATTGAGCTCAGAACCAAAATCCAATCCGGTGAAATCCTCGGACCTCGCTTCTACACTTCCGGTCCCTCTTTTAATGGCCTGAGCGTGAAAACTCCTGTAGGCGCAGAGAAGATGGTACGCGAACAAAAAACAATGGGCTATGATTTTCTAAAACTTCATCCGGGTCTCACGCTTGAGAATTTTAATGCAACAGTCAAAACTGCGAAAGAGGTTAACATTCCCTTCGCAGGCCATGTTTCCTGGGCAGTTGGTGTATGGCGTGCCATTGATGCTGGATATGCTTCCATTGATCACCTTGATGGATTTATTGAGGGATTAGTGCCAGGTGTTGAATCCATGACAGAGCAACAGATAGGTTTTTTCGCACTCTATGCCTCCAGACTCGCCGATGAAGCCAGAATTCCAAAACTCATGACGGCGCTGCACGACCATCATATCTGGGTAGTGCCCACACAATGCCTTGCGGAAAGATGGGTTGCCCCTGATAAAAGTCCGGAACAACTGCGCGCCGCTCCTGAGATGGTTTACATGGATACAAAAACACTGGACAGTTGGGCCGAGAATAAAAAAAGACAAGAGTCAAACCCGGAGTATAACCTAGTGCTTGCAAACAATTTTATCAAGCTGAGAAGAAAATTGATTTATGAATGCAATAAGAATGGCGTAGGGCTTGTGCTCGGTTCCGATGCACC